>NZ_AHBC01000061.1:0-56398 GCF_000236625.2 Halomonas sp. GFAJ-1 | reverse complement strand
AACTGGGCGCTAGCGCACCGGGCGGCGCCAGAGGCGCATATGTCCGCAGAAGAACAAGGACTGCGGATCATGGACCGTGTAACGGTGAAATCTAGACAGAACCTGGCGCCTCATTTTGGGTTGCCGCAGTACATCAATCTGGATGGGCCACACCCTTTTAATCGCGACGGCATTTGGAAAGCCGGTGGCGTAGGGTTTCGCTGGAAAGATGATATTCCCATGCAAAACTAATGCATGTGTTTTACCGTCGATATTTATCCGACGAGCCGAATCTATGGCGAGAATGATGGCGAAAACAGTGCTATCCCTGGCGATAATCTATGCCCTGTTGGTGGCATTGATGTGGGCCTTCCAGGAGCGTTTATTGTACCTGCCTAACGCTGGCCGCGAGCATATTGCCACTCCGTCCGACCGTGGCTTGGTATGGGAAGCGGTGACCCTGACCACTGAGGACAACGTGGCCCTGGATGCCTGGTGGGTACCCGCCCCGAATCCTCGCGCTAGCCTGCTGTTCTTTCACGGTAATGCGGGCAATATTTCCCATCGGCTTGAGAGCATCGCCCAGTTCCAGAGGCTGGGCTTGTCGGTATTGATCATCGATTACCGTGGTTATGGCCGCAGCGAAGGCAGCCCATCAGAGGCAGGCACGGCACTGGATGCTCGCGCCGCTTGGCAATGGCTGCGCGATGAAGGAAACGAGACCGACGAAATAGTGGTATTCGGCCGTTCATTGGGAGCGGCAGTGGCCGCAGAGCTTGCGGCAAGCTTAGAAGAGCACCACGCGGCCCCTGCAGCAGTGATCCTTGAGTCACCGTTTCGCTCGGTGCCCGAACTCGCCCAACAGCTCTATCCATTCCTACCCGCGCGCTGGCTGGCACGTATTGACTACCCAGTGGAAAGCTATGTTACGCAGATATCCGCACTACTACTGGTCATTCACAGCCGCGACGACGAGATTATTCCCTTTGCCCAAGGAGAAGCGGTGTACCAAGCAGCCCAGGAGCCAAAGCAGTTACTGGAGATTCAAGGAGGTCATAACACCGGCTTTCTTGACAGCGAACCGACCTACTCAGAGAGCATCGACGCCTTTCTGCGCGAGGCAGTCGGACTCGCCAGCCTCAATCAAGAGTGAGGCCGCCGTGCCGGTGACGTTAGTGAATGCATGTCAGCATTTGATAGCACAAACATCGGCCGCTTCTGCTCAGTGCTAAACGCCACCTCAATCATGGCAGCTGCAACGCGCTGTGTCGCAATCGGACGTACTGCTTTTGGTAGCAACGGCGCCATCGGCGTCAACAGCTTTTCAGCGATATTTTCTGCAACCCGTCCATCATCCGGCCGCCCCAGCAGCAGCGAGGGCCGTGCAAAAAATACGCTCGGCAACCCCAGCGCTTGGATATCCTGCTCCACGTCGCCTTTAACGCGATTATAAAAACTGGCAGAACGCGCATTGGCACCAACCGCAGTGACTACGCCTAGCTGGCTCACTCCAGCGGACATACATGCACAAGCAAATGCCAGAACCAGACCATGATCAATAGCGCGAAAAGCCGCTTTACTACCCGCCTGTTTTTGCGTTGTACCTAATGCCACAAAAGCTACTGAACCGGCAGGTATTAAGGCCGCAGCCTGCTCTTCCAGTTTGTTAACATCAATCACCCGCAGGCTGATTTTAGCGGCAACGGCATCCGGAAAAGCCTGCGATACATCTAACTCACGACGCGACAGCACGATGACAGTGGCAACCTCATCACGCTGGGTTAACTGGGTGACTAACTGCGTGCCTACAGCCCCTGTTGCACCCAGCACGATAGCCGTCTCAAACATGTTTGCGCCTCCTGGTACGGCGTAATTGGGGATGGGTAAAGATAGCGACGTTTTGGCCACCGCGCCCTTCTGCCACGCCTTAATCACTTTTTTATCATAACCGTGTAAGGTTGGTACAAGAACAGCCACTTAATGGCATTGCTAAACTTATACTGACACGGATGACGCTATGCCCACACCTTTAGAGGTACGTTTGCAGACACTGGAAAATTCACTGCAACAGGCGGGGATCACTTACCAATCACTTTCACCAATGGCGGACACCGGGCTTGCTCACGATCATGTATGGATGCACCGCCATGGCGATGATTGGGTAGCCCGGCTGCCCAAACAGAGCCAGATGGATCTAGCGCCCGCAGATAACCTTGCCTATGAAGCAGCGTGCTACGAGCGCGCCAGCCAAGGTGGCCACGTACCCCGTTTACACGGCACCTTGCCAGTCAGCGACGCACTACCCCGTGGTGGTCTGCTGGTGGATGCCATTGATGGCCGGCTGGCGCAGTTGCCAGAAGATTTACCGTGCATTGCCGACACTCTGGCCAGCCTGCACCAGCTGCCGTTGCCAGCACATCCCGCGCCACTGCTGGCCCCGGCAGACCCCTGGCAGGCTATGTGTGAGGAAGTCAGCCGCCAAGCCGAGTGGCTGGAAAAAGCTGACCTGAGTGGCGCTGTTATTTCACGTGTTCGCGACGAACTGAACGCGCTGCCCGTCACGCTACCTGATGCCGAGCGCTGCCTAATCAGCTTTGACACCCACCCCGGCAACTTCCTGATGACAGCAGAAGGCCGTGCGATCCTTGTGGACTTAGAGAAGTGCCGCTATGGTCTGCCGGGGATTGATCTCGCCCACACCTCGCTTTACACCTCAACCACCTGGGACATTAACAGCCAAGCAGTGCTCACCCTGGACGAAGTCGTCGCCTTTTATCAGCGCTGGCAGGCACGTATGGCCAAATCACCCAGTGCGGAAACTCTAGTGGCATGCCGCCGCGCCACCTGGCTGTGGTCGTTGACCTGGTGCGCCAAGTGGCGCGCCCAGCATTTGCACACTCAGGATACGGCGCATCGCGGCCAGGACTGGTCAGCAGAGCTCACCGATGCCGCCGTCATTGAGCACGTGCGGGACCGGGTCGAGCACTATTTGTCACTGCCCATTATTGAGCGGGTGCATAGTGAACTTAAGCACCTACAAACAGCTCTATAACCCATTGATTTCAAGAGATGTCACTATGAAGCCACGCGCTATCCTAACCACCGCCGTTGCCACTGCCATGCTGTCACTCACCGTGCCCGCCGCCGCCGCACCAGACCCAAGCGACTGGGAGGCGGTCTTAGAAGAAGCCAGCGGCCAGACCGTTTATTGGAATGCCTGGGCAGGCGAAGAGCGTATTAACACGTATATCAGCTGGGTAGCGCGGCAGGTAGAAATGCAGTACGGCATAGAACTTGTCCACGTCAAATTGGGTGACACCTCGGAAGCTGTTTCGCGGGTGCTGGCTGAGAAGCAGGCCGGCAACGATGACCGGGGTAGCGTCGATATGATCTGGATTAATGGCGAGAACTTTGCCGCCATGAAAGCCAATGGCCTACTGTTTGGGCCCTGGGCAGACGCCATGCCCTACTACGCGCTGACCGACCCTGACAACACCCCCGCCGTACGCTACGACTGGACCATTCCGGTCGACGGTTTAGAGTCCCCCTGGAGCAGCTCTCAGGTAGTTTTTTACTACGACACCGCGCTAGTAGAAAACCACCCCAACAACATGTCAGAGCTGCTGGAGTGGACTAAACAGAACCCCGGTGAGTTTACCTATGCCCAAGTGCCTAACTTTCTGGGCAATGCCTTTATTACTCAGGCGCTGCTAGAGCTAAGTGATACCACGGATATCTTTTATGACCCCATGCAAGAAGAGGACTTCGACGCCGCAACAGCACCACTATGGGAATTTCTCGATGAGCTTCACCCTCACCTGTGGCGCTCCGGTCGTGCGTTCCCTTCCAACAGTGCTGATCTGCGCAGCCTGATGGGCGACAGCGAAATCAGCATTGCGCTGTCGTTTAGCACCACCGAAGCCTCGGGCGCTATCGCTAACTACGAACTACCCGACACGGTAAGAAGCTATGTGCATGATAGCGGCATGATTGGCAATATGAGCTTTATGGCCATTCCCTATAACGCCCAGCACAAAGCAGGCGCGATGGTGGTGGCCAACTACCTAATGTCGCCAGAAGCACAGGCGGAGAAACAGGATCCAGAAGTGTGGGGTAGCAACACTGTGCTGGCTATGCACACGCTCTCGCCTGAGGAGCGCGCGCTGTTTGATGATATTGACCTGGGGATCGCTACCCTGCCGCCTAGCGAGCTAGGTGACGTGCTAGGCCAACCGCATCCAAGCTGGGTAGACGCAATAGCTGACGCGTGGCAAGAACGCTACGTGAACTAAGCCGATGCTGCTGCGTCTAGCCCCTTGGGTAATGATAAGCGTGTTAACCCTGCCGCTAGCGACAGGGTTGCTTATGGTGATTCTTCCGGCCTTTGGCTATTTGCCGGTGCTTGGGGGGGATACGTTCCACCTGGAGGCATGGCAAGCCCTATGGGCGCGCGCGGGCCTGCACCGTTCTGTTCTGCTGAGCTACTTTAGTGGACTTATCACTACGCTGGTGTCGCTGCTGATCGTAGTGCTGTTTTTGGCGGCTAGCCAAGGCACTTGGCTTGATCGTGCTATTCGGCGGATGGTCTCACCGCTGCTGGCCATTCCCCATGCCGCCGTGGCGTTTGGGCTCGCCTTTTTGATTGCACCTTCAGGGTTGCTAGTGCGCTGGGTCTCTCCTGGGCTCACTGGGTGGGAACGCCCCCCTGACCTGCTGATCGTCAACGACCCATTAGGCTTGGCGCTGATGGCAGGCCTAATCCTCAAAGAAGTGCCCTTTTTGCTGTTGATGAGCCTGGCGGCGTTGCCACAGCTACGCCCCGAGCTGCGTGTCACTCTGGCGCGTTCGCTGGGCTACGCGCCTAGTATTGCCTGGCTAAAGTGCGTTCTCCCTGCACTTTACCCACTGATTCGCTTGCCGGTATATGCAGTCATTGCCTACGCCACCTCGGTGGTAGATATGGCGTTGATTCTTGGCCCCACCCTACCACCAACGCTGAGCGTTTCGATTCTCACCTGGTTTAACGACCCCGATTTAAGCCGCCGCTTTATGGCCTCTGCCGGTGCCTTGCTGCAGCTCGGCGTTACCCTGGCGGCACTGCTGACCTGGTGGTTAGGCGAACAAGGGGTTAAACGACTTAGCCGGCGCTGGCTGGTTAATGGAGCGCGTAGTTCATGCTCAAGGGTGATTGCATTTGGCGGCCGTGCACTGCTGTTAACCGTCACGCTGTTGGCGATAAGCGCGCTAGGCGGGCTTGCACTTTTTTCAGTGGCGGGTTTTTGGCGCTTTCCAGACGCGCTGCCGGGTTCCTTCACGCTGGATCACTGGCAGCGCATCTTGCCCAGTGTGACGACACCGCTGATGAATACGCTGAGTGTTGGGCTGGCCGCAACGCTCATCGCTGCGGGACTGGTGGTAGCCACATTGGAGCACGCGGCGCGCCACCACCTGCCTGCCAGGCGAGCACTCTGGCTGCTGTACCTACCGCTTATTGTGCCCCAGGTGGCGTTTCTATTTGGCTTAGTGGTGGCTGCTGAAAGTGCTGGTCTTCGTCCTCAGCACGCCTTGGTTGTCGCCGTTCATCTGTTATTTGTGGTGCCGTATCTCTATTTATCGCTGTCAGAAGCCTACCGGCGGCTGGATCCCCGGTGGGTGCAGGTGGCGCTGTCGCTAGGTGTTACCCCCTGGCGAGCTTTCTGGCAAGTGCGCCTGCCTCTGCTGCTGGCGCCGTTACTCACCGCCTGTGCGGTAAGCTTAGCCGTCAGCATCGGGCAGTATTTACCAACGCTGCTGTTGGGCGGTGGGCGTGTTCCTACCATCACCACCGAAGCTGTGGCCATGGCGTCTGGTGGCAACCGCCGGCTGGTGGCGGTATTGGCACTACTTCAAGCGCTGCTGCCCTTTATTGGCTTTAGTCTGGCACTCTTGATTCCCCGCCTTGTATGGGCAAAACGCCGCCAAATGCGAGGAGCTGCATGACCCATAATCTCCAAACGCTGCATATTAAGCAGATGAAAATTACGCTCGCAGACGAAACGCTGCTAGCGATGCACCGCGACATAGCACCAGGGGAAGTGTTAACTGTCATGGGATCTTCCGGCTCGGGTAAATCCACGCTATTGGCCTATCTAGCGGGCTTTTTGTCGCCTGCCTTTCAGGCCCAGGGTGAACTCTATCTTGGCGATAAACGCCTGGACACACTGCCCGCTGAACGGCGCGGCATTGGCCTGCTGTTTCAGGATCCCATGCTATTTCCGCATTTAAGCGTAGCGGGAAATTTGCGCTTTGGCCTGCCACACCGTACCAACGACAAGCGCCAGCAGGTCGCCCAAGCGCTAGAGCAGGTAGGGTTAGCAGGCTTTGAAGCCCGTGACCCTGCTACCCTTTCCGGCGGCCAGCAAGCCAGGGTAGCGCTGATGCGCCTGCTGCTTTCACAGCCCCGCGCCGTGCTGCTGGATGAGCCATTTTCCAAGCTCGACACGGCATTGCGCCAGGAAATGCGCACGCTGGTGTTCGGCCAGTTGCGGGCCGCAGGCCTACCCACGCTGCTGGTCACCCACGATGAAGCCGATGCCAATGCCGCCGGAGGGCCGATCATTGTCCTTGGTTAACCCAGGCGCAGAACCCCCTACGCTTAGCATTGTGATACCGATGCTGAATGAGGCCATGGGAATTGAAACGGCGCTGGCTCTGCTGCAACCGCTACGGGAGACCAGAGTGGAAATCATTGTGGTCGATGGCGGCAGTACCGATCACAGCGTGGCGCTAGCTACCCCGCTAGCGGATACAGTAGTGGTTAGTGACACTGGCCGGGCACGGCAGATGAACCTAGGCGCAGAACGCGCGCACTCACCGGCGCTGCTGTTTTTACATGCCGATACTCAACTTCCCGAAGGGGCTGTTGAACAGATTAGTCAGGCGCTAAGCACGCACTGCTGGGGGCGGTTTGATATTCAGCTTGAAGGCCATAGCCGCTGGCTGCCCGTCGTCAGTACTCTGATGAACCTACGCTCACGGCTGAGCGGTATCGCCACTGGCGACCAGGGCATGTTCCTACGCCGGGAGGCGTTTGACGCAGTGGGCGGCTTTCCCGATCAGCCGCTAATGGAAGATATCGCGTTAAGCAAGCGACTGAAGGCACTTTCTCCCCCCGCCTGCCTTGGCATCAAAGTGGTAAGCTCAGGCAGACGCTGGGATAAGTTCGGCGCCTGGAAAACCATTCGCCTGATGTGGCGGCTGCGTTACCGCTACTGGCGCGGCGTAAGCGCCACTCAATTGGCCAAGGAGTATCGCAATGCCCGTTAAGCCAACCATGCAGCCCCACTTACACCTGCTGGCCAAGGCGCCACTGCCAGGGCAGGCGAAAACGCGCTTAATTCCTTACCTGGGGCCAGAAGGCGCAGCGCAAGCCCATGCCACTATGGTTCGCCACTGCGTTGCTACCGCCTGCCAGGCGTTGGGAGCAGTAAACGTCACGCTATGGACCTCTCTGGAGCATCAACATCCGCTGTTTTTGGAGCTTCAGGCGCACCACGGCATAGCCCTTGCCGCTCAACAACAGGGTGACGTGGGAATGCGCGTTCGTCATGCACTAAATAGCGCACAAGGCCCGGCGATGGTGATGGGCACCGACTGCCCAAGCATTACCGTTGGCATGCTGAAGCAGTGCAGTGAAGCGCTTGAAAGCGCACCCGTGGTGATTTTACCTGCCGAAGATGGCGGCTACGGGTTGATTGGCACTCACAACGACCACCCTAGCCTGTTTGAGGGAATACCCTGGGGAACTGAGCACGTGCTCAAGGTCACCCGCCAACGGCTTGCCGCGCTGCGTTTAAACGCCACCTTTCCCGACACCATGTGGGACATTGACCGACCAGAAGACTGGCAGCGCTGGCAACAAACCCTGAAAAACGCTTCCAAGGTGTAATGAATCCGCGCTGTGCGCCACTAATACTTAACAAATGTTCTGCTTCTAACATCGCAACGCCAAACCGGAGCCTGCCATGAACCGTCAGCGCCTGCTGATTATCACCCTGCTGCTACTGGCCGTGCTCGGCTTTTACCTGAGCGGCGCCCACACGTTTTTCACCTTGGAAACCCTACAAGCCTATCGCAGCGATTTTCAGGCAGCGTTTCAACAGTCGCCTTGGCAGGTTGCGGGGATTTTCTTTGCCGTGTACGTCGTCATGACAGCACTGTCGCTACCGGGTGCGACACTGCTCACTCTGCTGGGTGGGGCGCTCTTTGGCCTCGGTTGGGGACTATTGATTATCTCCTTTGCCAGCACCATCGGCGCCACACTGGCCTTTTTAGTTTCGCGGTTTCTATTTCGCCAACCGATTGAGAAGCGCTTTCCCCGCCAGTTTGAAACGGTCAATCGTGGCGTAGATAAAGACGGTGCTTTCTATCTTTTCACCCTTCGCCTGGTACCGGTGTTTCCGTTTTTTATGATCAACCTGGTGATGGGGCTAACGCGGCTCAAAACCACCACATTCTATTGGGTGAGCCAGCTTGGCATGCTGCCCGGTACGGCGGTTTACGTGAATGCAGGCGGCCAACTGGGCGAGCTGGAAAACCTTAGCGGCATTATTTCCCCTGGATTGCTGGCATCGTTTGCGCTGCTGGCCGTGTTTCCCTGGATAGCGCGTCGTATTGCGCTACTGGTGCAAAAACGCAATGCCTACCGTGGTTATACTCGTCCATCCCGCTTTGATTACGACATCGTAGTGATTGGCGGTGGCTCGGCAGGTCTTGTTACTAGCTACATTGGCAGCGCCGTAAAGGCCAAAGTGGCGTTGGTAGAAAAGCACAAAATGGGCGGCGATTGTTTAAATACCGGCTGTGTGCCCTCTAAGGCGCTGATTCGCGCCGCTCGCGCCGCCCATGAAATCCGCACGGCGCAACGCTTTGGCATTAGCGCCAGCGAGCCAGAGATAAATTTCGCCGACGTGATGGGCCACGTTCATCAATCAATTACCGACATCGAACCCCACGATAGCGTCGAGCGCTACTCAGGACTTGGGGTGACGGTGTATCAAGATCACGCCACCCTAACGTCTCCCTGGGAAATTAAAGTGGGTGAGAAAACCCTGACCGCCCGCCATATCGTGCTGGCCACCGGTGCACGCCCCCGAGTGCCTTCGCTTCCTGGCATTGAGCACGCACCGATTCTCACCTCGGAAAACTTATGGTCGCTCACCGAGCTGCCTAAACGCTTGATCGTACTGGGTGGCGGTGCGATTGGCTGCGAGCTAAGCCAAAGCTTTGCCCGCTTAGGCAGCCACGTAACACTCGTGGAAGGCGCGCAGCAGCTGCTTAGCCGTGAAGACACGGAAGTGGGCGAGCACGTTGCGCGCACGCTTACCCAGGAAGGCGTGACCGTGATGACCAGCGCTAAAGCGCTGGAGGTCTGCCAAGTCGGCCAGGAACACCAGCTTGTAGTGGAGCATAATGGCGAACGGCTCACTGTCGAATTCGACTACCTGCTGGTGAGTGTTGGCCGCCAAGCAAATGTTGAAGGCTTAGGGTTGGAAGCGCTGGGCATTACCACCACAGAAGGCGGCACGCTAGCGCTGAACGAGCGCCTGCAAACCCGCTTGCCCAATATTTGGGCCTGCGGCGACCTAGCCGGCCCTTACCAGCTCACCCACGCCGCCGCGCATCAGGCGTGGCACGCGGCAGTCAACGCGCTGTTTGGCGAGTTGAAAAGCTTTGCAGTGGATTACCGCTTTATGCCTGCCGTCACCTATGTGCAGCCGGAAGTAGCGCGGGTCGGGCTAAACGAAAAAGAGGCCACCGCCAAAGGAGTAGCGTTTGAAGTTACCCGCTACGCCATGAGCGAAAGCGACCGCGCCATTGCCGAAGGGGCCACAGAAGGTTTTATCAAGGTGCTCACCGTGCCCGGTAGAGACAAAATACTCGGTGCTACCATCGTGGCGGAAAACGCCGGGGAGTGGCTGGGTGAATTTACCATTGCGATGAAGCATGGGCTGGGGCTGAACAAACTGCTGGGCACCATTCACCCCTACCCAACGCTGGGTGAAGCCGCCAAGGCCACCGCGGGCGTATGGAAAAACGCCCACAAACCCGAGCGTATTCTCACCCTGCTTGCGCGCTACTTCCGCTGGCGCCGTGGCGAGGAAAAGTGATGCCGCCCATGAAACACCTGGTGCTGATTGGCGCGGGCCATGCCCACGCCTTTGTGCTGGAAGCCTTTGCCCAGCGCCCAGACCCTGCGATAGCAATTACCGTGGTCAGCGATAGCAATCTGGCCGCCTATTCCGGCAGCGTGCCCACCTGGCTGGCTGGGGAATGCACGCTACGCGAAACACAAATTGATGTGGCGGCACTATCGCAACGGGCAGGTGCCCATTTAATCACCTCGCCTGCAGTGGCTATCGATCCCACTAAGCGCCGAGTAACGCTAGCGAATGGCGAGGTGATCCAGTTTGATGTGGCCTCCTTTAACGTGGGCTCCACGTTACGGTTGCCCGAACAGTCATTGCCAGAGCAGAAGTTTTCCAAAACCCATGACGAACTGCGCCCCTACTTATTGGCGATGCGTCCACTAAGCTCACTGCACCACCGCTGGCAAGCGCTAAGAGAGAAGATCGACCAACTCCCTACGGGCACTCACCAGCGGGTGGTGAGCGTAGGCGGCGGCGCGGCAGGCTGTGAAACCTTGATGAGCGTGCTAGCGCAGCTTCGTCAACAGCGCGCCGACATTACCTGGCAAGGCACGCTAGTCAGTGCATCACCAACGCTGCTACCCGGCGCCGGTCGGCTGCCCCGCTGGTTAACAAAGCGGGCGCTGCACCGGGCAGGTATTACACTGCGTCACGGCGTGCGTGGTCAGGCGCTAATAGCAGGTGGCGTGCGCACCTCTGAAGGGGAACTCATTGACGCGGATATCGTGCTATGGGCGACCGGTGCCGTTGGCCAAGCCTGGCTTAAAGACACCGCGCTGCCGCTAGATCAGCATGGGTTTATCCAGGTGAATAAGACCCTTGAAGTAGCGAGCCAGCCGGGGCTGTTCGCCGCTGGCGACTGTGCGGCTTTCAACCCACCACTGCACACTTCTCCACTGCACGTTTCTTCTCTACCTAAGGCCGGCGTGTACGCGGTGCGCATGGGGCC
The DNA here is from genome assembly GCF_000236625.2 of Halomonas sp. GFAJ-1. Classification (NCBI taxonomy): domain Bacteria; kingdom Pseudomonadati; phylum Pseudomonadota; class Gammaproteobacteria; order Oceanospirillales; family Halomonadaceae; genus Halomonas; species Halomonas sp. GFAJ-1. Next base: position 45,283 of record NZ_AHBC01000061.1, on the reverse strand, counting down.
ACTGCTCGCCGACAATCTGCGCGCCGCCTGCCACCATGAACCGCTGGCCGCGTGGCAGCCACCTAAACGCGTGCTGGCACTGATTGGCACTGGCGATGGCCACGCGATTGCCAGCCGTGGTGAGATCGGTTTTTCAGGCCGCTGGGTATGGGAATGGAAAAAGCGGATTGATGCGCGCTTTATAGCGCGCTTCAATCCGCCTTTTAAGTCATAAATAATGGCGGCGCTCAGGTTGTGACTAAAGGCTTAATTGGCTTCGCGCCAGCCGCCTAACACGCGACTATCTGGGCCAAAGAACACCAGCCGGTCGTGGTCAATCAGATAGCGATAAGCCGTATCGAGCATATCGGTTACCCGTTTGGCATCTTCCATATTAGGGCAGGCCATGCGGGTGGACGCCAGCTCGCTAAACTCAATCCGCTGACTTTCGCCTAAGCTCACGCTACCGGTAAAGCGGTTACAGCCATCCGAGCCACTTACTTTACCGTCGCGCTCAATGCGGAAAAACGGGGTTTCCTGCATGGAGAGCCGCTCATCGGTGCCTACCAGCAACAAGTTCCAGCGCTGCTCGACAATCGGGCCGGACAATTCAGTGCTTTTCGGGGCATCCACACGCTCTTGCTGAGGGGCGCTGCTGCACGCACTGACCAAAAGCGCCAAGCCCATTCCGAGCACGGCATTACGGGGTAGTCCTTTCACCTTACGGTTACTCCTCATTTTTAACGTTACCAGCTTCCGCTATTTTCCATTGACGCCCATGGCTCCTGGGGCGAGAGCGCATCGCCTTTTTGCAGTAGCTCGACAGAAATACCGTCGGGCGACTTTACAAACGCCATATGTCCATCCCGAGGTGGGCGGTTAATGGTGACACCATTATCTTGAAGCTTTTGGCATAGCGCGTAAATATCGTCAACGCGATAGGCTAAATGACCGAAGTTGCGCCCACCGGCTACCTCTTCTGGATCCCAGTTATAGGTCAGTTCTAGCTCCGGAGCCGTTAAACGTTCTGAGCGTGCCTCATCCTGCGGTGCGGCGAGAAAAACCAGCGTAAAACGGCCTTTTTCGTTCTCTTTACGACGTACTTCTTTCAGCCCCAACAGGTCGCAGTAAAACGTCAGCGACGCGTCCAGGTCAGTTACCCGTACCATAGTGTGCAAAAACTGCATGTCACTCTCCCTTTGTGATTACTGGGTATATTCGCTAAAGATAGCAGGGGGACTGTCGTTACGAGTCCAGCTGAGCACGGCATAATCATCTACACGACCTGTTTCCATCCCCGGCGAACCGTGGGGCATACCCGGTACCGTTAACCCAACAACGTCCGGACGCTCTTCCAGCAGGCGTTTAATATCCGACGCGGGGACATGGCCTTCAATCACGTAGCCATCCACCAGGGCGGTATGGCAGGAGGCCAGTTCAGGAGAAACGCCGTTGGCCATTTTAATGGCACGGACATCGCCATCACGGTGGTGATTAACGTCAAACCCTGCCTCTTCAAGATGAGCCACCCAGTCACTACAGCAGCCGCAGTTAGGGTCACTGTGGACGTCAATAGTAGGCGCTGCCAAAGCACTTAACGAATAGGCAGCCAGAAGACCACCTGACAAGCATTTAATTAGACGATTTCGTGACATTCAACCACCCTCCTCACAGATCTGTATAATAGTACATCGACTACTTTGCGTAGGGGCCACCCCAAGGAGCCATCAGTGGATTCGATTACCCAAGCAGCATTAGGGGCTGCCGTTGGCGGCGCCATTTTAGGCCGCCGGCTGGGCCGTAAAGCCGTGTTGATTGGTGCGCTGCTCGGCACGCTGCCCGACCTAGACGTCGTGCTCGACTACGGCGATGCCGTGGCCAATGTAACGGAGCACAGAGGCTTCACCCACTCACTGTTTGTGCTGACCGGCCTAGGTACTCTATTTGCCCTGCTGGCTACACGCTTTTTTCCAGCAACAGCAGCACGGCCTATTCACTTTCACCATTGGTGGTGGTTTTTCGTGCTTTGTCTGACCACTCACCCGCTGCTTGATTCCTTTACTACTTACGGAACTCAGCTATTTTGGCCGCTAGACGTGCCGCCCGTGGCATGGCCTATCGTGTTTATTATCGACCCTTTTTACACGCTACCGCTGCTTATTGCCTTGCTTATCGGGATTACCACTAAAAAAGTGCGTAATGCCTGCGCCATAGGCCTCGCGCTCTCCAGCGTTTACCTACTGTTAGCGGCGGGTGCGAAGTGGAGCGTTGAACAGCGCCTCGCGCCGGTCCTGGCTGAGCAAGGGCTTCAGCAAGCGCCCATCTTGATCCAGCCCACGCCGTTTAATATTGTGCTGTGGCGCGCCACCATTATCGATGACGACCGCTATTACGAGAGCCTAGTGGGTTTATTCGATCGCCAGCGCTCCTTAACGCTTGAGCCGCTTAGGCGCAATGTAGCCCTTGAGGAGTATGCACTGGCGGGGCCGCGTGGCCAGCGATTGGCGTGGTTTACCGGTCCTTTTTTGCGCTATGAAACACGCCTTATAGATGGCCAGGAAACGTTGATTGCCACGGATATCCGCCTCGGCTTTCCAGGTTTCCACCCGTTCAGCTTTACGCTGGCAACGCGGGATGGGGACACATGGAGACCGGTAGAAACGAGCGAGCAGCTCGAAACCTCACGGGACCTCCGCCTGGAAACGCTCTCTAGACTCGCCTCCAGAGCGGCAGGTGATGTTACCGCGCTTTGCGCTAGCGACTTTATTGAGCCCCAGTGGCGTGCAGAACCGTTCCTTTACCACTGTTAAAACGCTAGCGCTATTATGATAAGCCGCTGATTACGGGGCGATGCCTTGACCACAGCCGTTGTACTGCTCGCCGTCTATCGTCAAGGTGACGCGGGCAGGATAAGGCTGACCTTTCATGTCATCAAAACATGCGCCGGCTTCGATACGGACACGGAAAAAGTGCTCGGCGTTGGCGTTTTCAATAACGACACGGCCCGCTTCGTTATCCATCACGCTCACCATATAAGGCAGGGTTTGCGTTTCAGTGCCGTAGGCGGTCGTCCACGTCATCACAGGGGCGTCGTGCGCTAGCTCAATCGACCAGCCCGGCTCGTTGCCACGCCCTAGGAACATCACGCCGGGATGATTGGCGCGGGTTGATGCTTCTCGCACGAGTCCTTGCTGACACTGAAGCTGGCCACGCGGCGTTTCTACCTGGGCTTGGTCACCCCGGTTCCAGAAGCTGATTTCGCCGTCCTGATAGCGTGCACCGCTGGCAACCACGGCTTCAGGTAACCGCCAAGCACCGTGCAGCGACCAGAGGCGCAGATTATCGTCGTTTACCGCAGTGACTAGATTCTGGTTCGCTGGTTGACACTCCCAAGCATCAAATCTCTCGGCGCTACCAGGGAACAGAGCAGCAGGAAGCAAAGGCGCACTGCTGTTTACCGTCATATTGGCAGACTCACTCGGCGCCGTTGTAGACGTGGCACAGCCAGCGATAGCCAGTGTTGTGGTCACCATTGCCATGGCGACGAACGATTTTTTTGCGTGGATCATGACTCAATGCTCCCTGTTGGATAACTCTAACGGCATTAAATACAGCTCTAGCGGCGTTTAAAAGCACTCAAATCCTGTGGGTCAAAGCGATTAACCTGCTCTGGCAGCCCTAGTTCTTCGCGCTTTAATTTTATCTGCATTTTTTCAGCAAGGCGCTCAGCATCATCGTCAGTGGTACGGCCATTGAGCTCAGCCAACTGGGTCATTCCCTGGTGGTAGAACGTCACGATATCCAGCGCTACGCGATTGTTCTCTTCCACACCTCGGCGTAGAGGCTGTAAGTAGCCGCTAATATGCGAAAGGTGATGTTTGAGCTGCCAGACGTAACGCATTTCAGTCATCCAGGGCCGATCACGCAGCACAGCGAACATCGCGCTAGTGGCCAGCAACCCAAGCAGCACGCCCAGGGCGTTCATCCAGAAGCTGCCGCCAAAGGTGGCGGCTAATAGCATTGAAAACAGCAGCCCAAAAACCACTAGCTGCCCTGCCATCACGATACTGATCATGCGCGCTTTGCGACGGTAAGCATCTGGACTATGTTGTTCAAGCGTAAAAGCCATGGCCAACCTCATTATCAATAGAAGGCTCTTATGATACGGGGCTGACCCAGCCAGACAAGAGGTTATCTAGCAATGCATAGAGATTGCTGGTTTAGCCCATTCGCTCGGCGGCCGTTTTAAGCAGCCGCTCCGTTGCTTCCCAGCTAACGCAGGCGTCAGTCACCGACACCCCGTAGCGCATACTGCTGGGTTTAAGCGCTTGCTTACCTTCAAACAGGTAGCTTTCAAGCATCAACGCTACTAGGTTAGCATCGCCTGCTTTACGCTGAGCAAGCACGTCCAGCATAACCTCGCTTTGGCGGCGATGATCTTTACGCGCATTGGCGTGACTGCAGTCCACCATCAAACGTGGGTTTTGACCTGCTTTGTGTAAGGCATTTACCGATGAGCGCACATGGTGGGCCTGGTAATTGGGCTCGCCGTGACCGCCCCGCAGTACCAGGTGGGTATGAGGGTTACCAGCACTTTCCTGCATGACTGGCCGACCTTCACTGTCGATGGCAAAACGCTGATGAGAATGCGCTGCTGCTTGCATAGCATCAATGGCTACCTGCACATCGCCACTGGTGGCATTTTTGAACCCCACGGCAGCGCTTAAATCGCTGGCCAGCTCCCGGTGCAGCTGGGACTCTGTGGTGCGCGCGCCAATCGCTACCCAGCTCAGCAGGTCATCCAGGTAGGGCGCCAGCATTGGCTGCAAAAGCTCGGTGGCCACCGGCAGGCCTCGCGCTGCTACTGCGTGCATGAGCTCACGGGAGAGTGCAATCCCGCGGGGCATATCGCCGCTACCGTCTAGATCTGGGTCGTAGGCGAGGCCTTTCCACCCGACGGTGGTGCGGGGCTTTTCGACATATACACGCATGACCGGCAGAATTTGCTCGCTGATTTCATCGCTCAGCGCCGCTAGCCTATCGGCGTACTCAAGGGCCGCGTCCGGGTCATGAATCGAGCATGGACCTACAACGAACAGTAGCCGATTGTCTTGGCCATTGAGAACGCGCTGGACTGCGTGGCGCTGCTGGGTAATTTGCTCGCTCAACGGCGCACTAATGCCGATACGTCGGCGAAGCTCTACAGGCAGCGGCAACGGCTGAGTCGTACCCGTAGGGCCATTAGTTAATGACGATAGCGGTGACTTTGCAGGACTGGCATGGGCATTCATTATTTATCTCTCCGAAAGCGTGTGACATCGCGTATAACTTCGCGTATGACTTCGCGTATGACTTCGCGTGACTAACTGGCCACCCAAGCAGGCACGGTCGGAGGTGGCAGCTTGCACCGACCGCGCGCCGCTAAATCGCCAGCCATAGCCATAACCGATATAGCGGGGGGCAATGGAAGAGGCGATAGCGTGTACGCGGTAAGACATGGTGCAGCTCCTTGATGAATGTTCTATGGACGGTGTTGATAGGCTTAAAACAAAAGAAGCCTCGGTTGGGCTACCAACCGAGGCTTCTTTGCATGCGGCAGGCAACCGAGGTGGTGTGCCTGTTAGCGCGACCTTATCGGTCGGCCAGGGGCACACCGTGGCTAAACCAATACGCAGCATAAACAAACGCAAACGCACTTAAACACTCAGATATCCACGCGCTAACCGCCGTTTCCGGCTTGGCGTTGGGGCGCTGTGTAGTGAGTGCAATGTGCATAACATTATCCAATGTTTAATAAATTCGCCGAAGACGTTGGGTCTATTGGCTTAATCCTGCCTGCATACGGGCAAAATGGCAACTATCAGCCACTAAATGCTTGTATCCAACCAATCGTTGCAGGCAGCGCGCTCATGCTTACCAGCACCACAAGGCCCAGGACAATGGCAAGCAAACCAGATTCATCTTTAAAGTTGTCGTCATGATCGGCCATAAAGCCTCCTTGTTATCGGGATAGGGAGTTAGCGAGACAGAGATAGCATGCGTTGGTCGGCCATTTTATTGAGGACGCGGTGCGTAGGCAAATACATCCGAAAACATACGCTCAATACCAACACCTTGGCGTTCAAGGATAGCAACACAGGCATACACCATTCCCGGCGAGCCAGAGAGGTAAATGTCGCAATCGCTGGGCCGAACAGGAGCTTTTTCAGTGGCTTTCATCAACGCCTTTTCCAACACCAGATCAACCCGCCCCTGGTAATGGGAGATACGCTCACCCGGCGCTAATGGTTCAGTCAGCGGAAACTCAGTCACTGCTTGAAAAGAGACATTGGCGTGCTGCTGTGCCCACTGGGTAGCTAGGTTTTCAGCATAAAGATCGCGGTGTTCACGCGCAGCCCACCAGAGCGAGATAGGCCGTTCTGGTTGGCTTTGCAGGGAAGCTTCCATGATCGCTTTCATTTGAGCGAAACCGGTTCCTGCAGCAATCAGCAACAATGGGCGCTCACTTTCAGTATCCAGTACACACTCGCCGCTGGGCAGACGCACCGTTAACTGATTGGCCACTTGCAGCAGATCACGCAGGCGCGCTGAATTATCGCGCTCTGGCCAGTGCTGAATATGCAGCTCGATGGTGCCGTCTCGACGGTCGGCGCTGGCAATGGAAAATGGCACCCAGGTTTCGTCGTCTAGTTTGAGCTCTAGATATTGTCCTGGTGCATGCTGCATGGCTTCAGCGCGCCCTTCGACGGTCACCCCAAATACGTCAGGATTTAAATCCTCAACAGCGGTGACTTGGCAGGTTAGCGTTTTACACGTTAACGTCGTTGCGCTCATTAAAGCCTCTTTGTGAAAAGTCGTTTGAACCGCACCGTCAGGTTAACTGTGGCGAGGCGCGGGTAACGGAATATCGATGCCCAACTCATCCCAACGCTCATCGACTCGCGTCTTCACCGCGTCATCCATCACAATCGGCGTGCCCCACTCGCGGTCGGTTTCGCCGGGCCATTTATTGGTCGCATCCAGCCCCATTTTGGACCCTAGCCCAGAAACAGGCGACGCAAAATCGAGATAGTCGATGGGGGTATTTTCCACCATGACCGTATCCCGCGCCGGGTCCATCCGGGTGGTGATCGCCCACATGACATCTTCCCAATTGCGCGCATCCACGTCGTCGTCCAGCACAATGACAAACTTAGTGTACATAAACTGGCGTAAGAAGCTCCATACACCCATCATCACGCGCTTGGCGTGACCGGGATACTGCTTTTTCATCGTCACTACGGCCATGCGGTAGGAGCAGCCTTCTGGCGGCAGGTAGAAATCGACAATTTCAGGAAACTGCTTAGCCAAAATCGGCACAAACACTTCGTTAAGCGCGACGCCTAAAATGGCGGGCTCGTCGGGTGGGCGGCCTGTATAGGTGGAGTGATAAATGGCGTCGCGGCGCATGGTCATCCGCGTCACGGTGAACACCGGGAAGTGGTCAACCTCGTTGTAATAACCGGTATGGTCACCAAACGGCCCTTCTGGTGCCATATCATCCGGGTAAATAAAGCCTTCAAGAATAATCTCAGCGGAGGCGGGCACTTCAAGATCAGCGTGGCCACACTTAACAAGCTCAGTGCGAGAACCGCGCAGTAGCCCGGCAAAGGCATATTCAGAGAGCGAATCGGGCACGGGGGTCACTGCACCCAAAATCGTGGCCGGGTCAGCGCCTAGCGCGACAGCGACCGGAAACGGCTCACCCGGATGGGCTTTTTGAAACTCAAGGAAATCCAGCGCGCCGCCGCGATGGGAAAGCCAGCGCATAATCAGACGGTTTTTGGCGATTTTCTGCTGGCGGTAAATACCCAGATTTTGACGCTTTTTGTGGGGGCCTTTGGTAATCACCAGGGGCCACGTCACTAAGGGAGCTGCATCGCCAGGCCAGCAGTGTTGGATGGGCAATCGGCCTAGATCAACCTCATCGCCTTCATAAACGACATCCTGCACCGGCGCGCGCTTGACACTTTTTGGCCCCATGCTAAGCACTTGCTTGAAGATCGGCAGCTTGTCCCAGGCGTCTTTTAGACCTTTGGGCGGATCTGGCTCTTTTAAGAACGCCAGTAGCTTACCTACTTCACGCAGCGCCTCTACTGAATCCTGCCCCATGCCCAGAGCTACCCGCTTGGGTGTACCAAACAGATTGCCCAACAGCGGCATGTCGTGTCCCTTCACATTCTCAAACAATAATGCAGGGCCACCGGCACGCAGCGTGCGGTCGCAGATTTCAGTGATTTCCAGGTAAGGATCAACTTCAGCTTTAATTCGCTTGAGTTCACCCTGTGCTTCTAGGGCCGCAATAAAATCGCGCAAGTCGTGGTACTTCAAGGCTCTCTCCTCAAGGCACTTCACCCCGGCTGTCAGGCGTTGCTATCGCTAGTGCTTAGCCGTAATGCAGCGCCTAGCGGCGCTTCATTGCTTCAAAGAATTCCAAGTTCGTCTTGGTATCTTTCAGACGATCAATCAGGAATTCGGTGGCAGCCGTATCTTCCATCGGGTTGAGCAGCTTGCGCAGAATCCACATACGCTGCATTTCATCTTCAGAGGCCAGCAGGTCTTCACGGCGGGTACCGCTGCGACGAATATTGATCGCCGGGAAGACACGCTTCTCAGCTAGCTTGCGGTCAAGGTGCGCTTCCATGTTGCCGGTACCCTTGAACTCCTCGAAGATGACCTCGTCCATTTTCGAACCGGTATCTACTAGCGCAGTGGCAATAATCGTCAGGCTGCCGCCCTCTTCGATATTACGCGCAGCACCGAAGAAACGCTTTGGCTTCTCAAGCGCGTGGGCATCTACACCACCGGTCAGTACTTTGCCGGAGCTCGGTACCACGGTGTTGTATGCACGGGCCAAACGGGTGATGGAATCAAGCAGAATCACCACGTCCTTTTTGTGCTCAACCAGACGCTTAGCCTTTTCGATGACCATTTCGGCAACCTGCACGTGGCGGGCCGGTGGCTCATCAAACGTAGAGGCAACGACTTCACCGCGCACGGTGCGCGACATCTCGGTTACTTCCTCAGGGCGCTCATCGATCAGCAGAACGATCAGATGACACTCAGGGTTGTTACGCGTAATCGATGTCGCGATGTTCTGCAGCATCAGTGTCTTACCCGCTTTCGGCGGCGACACCAGCAGGCCACGTTGGCCTTTGCCGATCGGCGCGGTCAGATCAATGATCCGAGCGGTCAGGTCTTCAGTAGACCCGTTGCCGATCTCCATGCGCATCCGGTCATCCGGAAACAGCGGCGTTAAGTTCTCAAAGAGAATCTTATGCTTGGCGTTTTCGGGACGGTCAAAGTTGATCTGACTAACTTTGAGCAGCGCAAAGTAGCGCTCACCCTCTTTCGGCGGGCGGATTTTGCCGGAAATGGAGTCGCCTTTACGCAGATTGAAACGACGAATCTGTGACGGCGATACGTAGATATCGTCCGGTCCGGCGAGGTAGGAGCTGTCGGCGCTGCGCAGGAAGCCAAAGCCATCCTGGAGAATTTCCAGCACACCATCGCCATAAATATCCTCACCGCTTTTGGCGTGCTTCTTGAGGATAGCGAAAATGATGTCCTGCTTGCGCGAACGGGCTAAGTTGTCGATACCCATCTCGCGGGCGATATCGAGCAGCTCGGGAACGGATTTTTGCTTGAGTTCAGTGAGATTCATCGGTGTGTTAGAAAGTTGCTCATGAAAGCTGGACGCTAGGCGCCGGGAATAAGACAGGAGGCGTGGTCATTCCGCCGAGTGATGCGTTCAGAACCCATCTAGGCACACTCTCGAATACTGAAGGCTGGGCAGTCTTGAATCAGATACCAAATTAAGAAGTGACGGCATCAATGACTGCTTAGCGAGAGGGTGCTAATAAACTAGTTAATCTGATCGGCACAGAAAAATGCTGTTTCAGCGGGTTATCTGACGACTTGGACATCTGGCTGATGCCATCTGGATACGTACTGCTCGGGATAACCGAGTCACTACGCTTGTTAAATAGACGAACAAGCCAACTCGGATCAAGCCAGTAGCTCGATGGTAGTCAAGGGCTGCGATAAACGCAAGCCTTTGACAATTGACAATAGTCAGAGGGCGCCGCAACCTTGGCATAGCCAACAGGAAGGATAGCTCATGCCCAAGGACATTTCACTCCCTACCACCGCAGTAAAGGAAGACGTTGACTATGGTGATCCGCAGCGCTTAGCTGCCATCGACCTAGGTTCAAATAGCTTCCATTTACTGGTGGCTAACTACCAAAACGAGCGCCTACAGGTGGTCGCTCGTCTGGGAGAAAAAGTGCAGTTAGCCGCCGGGCTAGATGACCAGGGCTACCTAAGCGAAGCCGCTATGCAGCGAGCATTAGACTGCCTAGGCCGATTTGCGCCCTTTCTAAAAGATATTGAAGACGCCCACCTGCGCATTGTGGGCACTAATGCATTGCGCGATGCCAATAACAGCCAAGCCTTTATTGAGCGCGCCGAAGCCCAGCTCGGTCATGCCATTGAAATTATTGCCGGCCGAGAAGAAGCCCGTTTGATTTACTTGGGGGCTGCCCACGCTTTAGCAGAAAATGGCCGACGTTTGATTGTTGATATTGGCGGCGGGTCTACCGAATTTATCATTGGCGAGTCCTTTGAGCCCAAAGCGCTGGAAAGCCTGCGGATGGGCTGCGTTACCTTTAGCCGCCGTTTCTTCCCCGATGATGAGCTAAGTGAAAAGCGCATGCGCCGCGCTGAGCTGGCGGCGTTTTCTGAATTAGCCAACATTCAACGTCCTTACCAGCGCCTTGGCTGGGACGACCCCGTAGGTTCAAGCGGAACGATTAAAGCCGCTGCAAGCGTGCTATACGCCTACGGCGACACGCCTCAAGAGGGCGTTATCACCCGTAGTGGCTTGAAAAAGCTCCGTGAACGTCTGCTGAAGTGCAAACATTTGGATAAAGTTGAACTAGACGGCCTAAAACCCGACCGGGCAAAAGTTTTTCCGGCAGGTATCGCCATTTTGAGCGCTATCTTTGAAGCCTTTAACCTTTCCCAAATGCGCTTTGCCGATGGCGCCCTGCGGGAAGGCGTGCTGTACGACATGGCTGGACGCAACAGCGCAGAGGATACCCGCTCCAAGAGCGTGGATGCGCTAAAACGGATTTACGATGCTGATTCCCGACAAGCGGAAAACGTCGCCGATACCGCCGCTCGCTTGTTTCATAAAGTAAAAAAGGCATGGGGACTAACCAAAACACAGGGCCACTACCTCATATGGGCCAGCCATGTGCATGAAATTGGCTTAGCCATCTCGCATAGCCAGTTCCATCGTCACGGTGCTTACTTGCTAGAGCACTCCGACTTGGCAGGTTTTTCACGCCCGGAGCAGCGTTTATTGGCGTTTTTAGTACGCGCCCACCGACGCAAATTCCCGCTCAAAGAGTGGCAGGCACTGCCCATTTCACATCAGGAAGGGTGTGCAAAACTGGCCCGCTTGCTGCGCCTTGCCGTACTGATCAACCACTCGCGGCCCGAGAGCGCCCCCCCTTTACCGGAAATTAGCGTGGAAGACTCAATACTGACAGTGACACTGCCTAGTAGCGATGAGCCCACCCTACTCAGCACCGACATGGAGCAAGAGCAGGCGTTTATGGTCGCGGCTGGATTTACGTTTGCCGTTCGTCAGTAACAGTAAAAATAGTCTCTTTCGCCTGCCATAGCACCTGGGCAGGCGGTTGAATGACGCCAACGCACCTCTCCCCCTCTAGCACCACTATTAAGCGCTTGCGTTCCCAAGGCGGCAGCCCGCTCTCTTGCAGCAGCCGCTTTAAATCCCGGCGACCGCGGCCTGGAAGATCAATAACCTCGCCCCCCTGACGCCAGCGCAGCGTCATCGAACGCGAGGATGGCATTGAAACCATCAGTTTGCCCAGCGGAGTGGAAAGTCCTGCCTGACCATCCCAAGCCGTTTCCCAGTCAGGCAGCGGTGGCAAAGCGGCCATAAGATAGAGCCGCTGACGCCATACCCGCGCCTCAACGCCCAGCCATACCACCTTCACCTGTGCATCGGTGGAGACGGCCAGCTGCGCCAACAGGCTGTCTAAGCGTTTCTGGGGCGGAGTAGGTAAGCCTAACTGTTGGCAGAAGGTACGCACCAGCAAGCGCTGGCGGGGGAGACTACGCTGGCCTAGCGCGGTGGTGTCAAGGCAACCCTCTCCCACCGCAAGGCTTGCCAATTCGCTCGCCGCATACTCGACCAGTAGCTGGTCAGCTTCCCCAGCGTGCTGGGCACTTTTTGCAAGCGAGCTTGCGGCGCCTGGCCAGCGCGTTTGAAGCTGCGGCATCACTTGGTGACGCAGGCGATTACGGTCAAACGCCACATCCGCGTTGGTGGGGTCTTCATGCCACTCCAGCGCCAGCTTCTTGGCGGTTTCCGCTAGCGTGCGCCGGCTAATACTCAACCAGGGGCGCAGTAGGGTTAATCCTTCCCACACACGCCGGTAGGGCATGCCCGCCAAGCCCCGGATACCGCTGCCCCGCAGCGCTGCCAGTAGCAAGGTTTCCGCCTGGTCATCCTGATGCTGGGCCAACCAGAGCGTATCGCCGTGGGGGATCGACTGCTTGAAGGCGCTATAACGCGCATGCCGTGCAGCGCCCTCAATGCCCTCTCCGTGGCTGTCCACCACCACATGAACCACGGTCAGCGGCACACCTAGGCCATCACACAGTAACCGACAGTGCGCCTCGAAGGCGCTGGCCGCTGATTGCAGCCCATGGTTGATGTGGATAGCGCGCAGCGGGCGACTCGCATCTCGGCAAACGTGAGCAGCAAGCGTCAGCAGCAGCGACGAGTCCAGCCCGCCGGAAAGGGCTACCCAAATAGTACGCCCTGGCGGGGTCTCCGCCAGGGCGTCATTTAGCAAGCGGAGCAGCGGCTTAGGCAGCTGGGGCGCCATAGCTCATCAGGCGCTTGTAGCGGCGATCAAGCAGCGCATCGGTATCTAGGCGTTGTAGGCGATCAAGACTACCTGCCAAGGCTTCTTTAACACGCTCGGCGGTGGTCAGCGGGTGGCGATGAGCGCCGCCCAGCGGCTCTTTGATCAGCTCGTCGACAAACCCTAACTCTTTCAGACGTTCGGCGGTAATCCCCATGGCCTGAGCGGCATCGGAGGCTTTTTCCGCGCTCTTCCACAGGATAGAAGCACAGCCTTCTGGTGAAATTACCGAGTAGGTAGAGTACTGCAACATATGCAGCTCATCACACACACCTATCGCCAGTGCGCCACCAGACCCCCCCTCACCAACAACAGTGGAAATAATGGGGGTTTTCAGACGCGACATCACGGCCAGGTTATACGCAATGGCTTCTGACTGACCACGCTCCTCAGCATCGATACCCGGGTAAGCGCCAGGCGTATCGATAAACGTCAGAATCGGCATTTTAAAGCGCTCGGCCATTTCCATTAAACGGCAGGCTTTACGATAACCTTCTGGGCGCGGCATGCCGAAGTTGCGGCGCACCTTCTCTTTTACATCACGGCCTTTTTGATGGCCGATGACCATTACCGGCGCATCATTCAAGCGCGCAATACCACCGACCAGTGCCGCGTCGTCAGCAAAATTTCGGTCGCCGTGAAGCTCATCAAAATCGGTAAAAATATGCTCAAGATAATCCAGCGTGTAAGGGCGCTGAGGGTGGCGAGATATCTGGGAAACCTGCCAGGACGTTAAATCCTTGAAGATCGATTCGGTTAACTTGCGACTTTTCTCTTCCAGCCGAGCAATCTCATCGGAGAGATTCACCTGGCTATCAGAGCTGACCAAACGCAGCTCTTCAATTTTTGCCTGGAGTTCGGCAATGGGCTGTTCAAAATCGAGGTAATTAGGATTCATCGGCTCTGCCTGATCAAAGTAAGCATGCATATGTCATTAGAAAATAAAGGGCATTATCGCACCCTGACCCTGCCACGCAAGTTGGGTACACGCCCTACTGCTATTTAACCGTGCATTATCTATCGGTGAGCGTTATCGATAGCGCAGTTGCACACCTGCCTGTCCTTGAACATCGCGCAGCGCAAGCAGCAAGTCATCGCTGGGGGCTACCTTCCACTCATCGGCTAGCTCCAGCCATGCCACCGCATCCGGGTGGCGATACTGCAAACGCACGGGCAAGCCCGCTTCATCCCGGTAGGGGGTGAGGCTGTCGCGTAGGCTTTCCACCAACCGGCCGTTGATCTGCTCGGCATCCAGTGCCAGCTCCACTGCCTGCCCGTAGCGTATCCGAGCCGTCACCATGGGCGTTACGTCTTTGCCACGCAGGCGCATGCCGCCAGAAAAGTCATCATTTGAGACCTCACCTTCGACAATAATCACCTGATCAGACTCAATCTGGCCGCGTAGCTGCTCAAACAATTCACCAAACAGCGAGGCTTCAATGCGCCCGGTACGGTCATCCAAGGTGATAAATGCCATGGTATCGCCACGCTTAGACTTCATCGTACGCATCGCCACTACCAGCCCCGCCACCCGCTGCGGCTCGCGGGAAGGTTTTAGATCGCTGATGCGTGTCGAGACAAAGCGTTTTAGCTCCCGCTCGTACTCATCAATTGGGTGACCTGTCAGGTAGAGGCCCAGGGTATCTTTTTCCCCTGAGAGCCGCTCGCGGTCAGTCCATTCACGGGCGTTATGATATTCAGCGTAAGGGTCGCTTGCTTCCTCTTCTGCGCTGAACGACTCACCGAACATATCCAGCATACCCAGGTTCTGGTTCGCGTGGTTTTGAGCAGCGGCTTTTAGGGCGTCTTCCATGGCGGCGGCAAGCACTGCCCTGTTGGGCCCAAGCGTATCCAGCGCCCCTGATCGAATCAGCGCTTCCAAGGTCCGCTTATTCATCCGTTTGGGGTCGAGGCGGCGACAGAAATCAAACAGATCTTTGAACGGGCCATCGGTATTGCGGGCCTCAACAATGGCGCCAATCGGCCCTTCGCCGACACCGCGTATCGCCCCCAGCCCGTACACCACACGGCCTTCGGTATCGACAGTAAATCTGTAACCACCGACGTTAACATCCGGCGGGGTAACGGTAAGCTTGAGGTTGCGGCACTCCTCAATTAACGGCACCACTTTATCCAGGTTATCCATTTCCGTGGACATAACCGCGGCCATAAACGGCCCTGGGTAGTGAGCCTTCAGCCAGGCGGTTTGATACGACACCAAGGCGTAAGCTGCGGAGTGGGACTTGTTAAAACCGTAGCCCGCAAATTTCTCCACTAGATCGAAGATGTTGCCCGCCAGATCTTTGTCGATGCCGTTGTCGGCGCACCCTTCCATAAAGCCTGCGCGCTGTTTGGCCATCTCTTCGGGTTTTTTCTTACCCATGGCGCGGCGCAGCATATCCGCCTGCCCCAGCGAATATCCCGCCATCACCTGAGCGATCTGCATGACCTGCTCTTGGTACAAGATAATGCCGTAGGTGGGGCTTAGCACCGGTTTCAACAGTTCGTGCTGATAATCAGGGTGTGGATAAGAGACTTCAGCGCGGCCATGCTTACGGTTGATAAAATCATCTACCATGCCCGACTGCAGCGGCCCTGGGCGGAACAGGGCCACCAGAGCGATCATATCGTCTAACGAATCCGGCAGCAGGCGCTTGATCAGCTCTTTCATACCGCGAGATTCCAACTGGAAGACGGCGGTAGTTTCAGCCCGCTTGAGCATCTCAAAGGTTTTGCCATCGTCTAACGGAATGGCGTCGATATTCAGCGGTTCTTGGCCGTTAACACCCCGCACTTTATCGACCATTTTAAGGGCCCAGTCGATAATCGTCAGCGTACGCAGCCCGAGGAAGTCAAACTTGACCAGCCCAGCTTCTTCAATGTCATTTTTATCAAACTGAACCACTAAGCCTGAGCCATCTTCATCACAAAGCAGCGGCGAAAAGTCGGTCAGCTTGGTGGGCGCAATCACCACACCCCCGGCGTGCTTGCCGGTGCCTCGGGTGGTGCCCTCTAGCTTGAGCGCCATCTCCCAGATCTCTTCGGCCTCTTCGTCCTTCTCGATGAACTCTTTTAGCGCGGGCTCTTGTTCAATCGCTTTGGCAAGGGTCATGCCCACTTCAAAGGGAATCAGCTTCGAGAGCTTGTCGCCCAGCGAATAGGGCCTGCCCTGGGCGCGAGCCACATCGCGCACCACCGCCTTGGCGGCCATGGTACCGAAGGTAACAATCTGGGAAACCGCATTACGACCGTAGCGGTCGGCGACGTAGTCAATTACTTTGTCGCGCTTTTCCATGCAGAAATCGACGTCAAAGTCGGGCATGGAGACACGCTCGGGGTTTAGAAAGCGCTCAAACAGCAGGTCGTAACCAATGGGGTCAAGGTCGGTGATTTTTTGCGCATAGGCCACCAGCGACCCCGCGCCCGAACCACGCCCCGGCCCTACCGGTACGCCGTTATCCTTGGCCCACTGAATAAAGTCCATAACGATCAGGAAGTAACCTGGGAACTTCATCTGGATAATAACGTTCAGTTCAAACTCAAGCCGGTCCCGGTAGCGCTGGTCGATCTCACGAAATGTCTCGCTATCACGGGGATATTGCTCGGCAGGAAAAAGAAAATCCAGCCGCTCGGTTAAACCGTCGTGGGAGACCTTGCGGAAAAACTCATCCTGGGTCATGCCTTCGGGAATTTCGAACTCGGGTAGGAAAATCTCACCCAGGCGCACATCCACGCTGCAGCGCTCGGCGATCATTACGCTGTTTTCTAGCGCCTCAGGTATGTCAGCAAACAGTGCGGCCATTTCCTCGGGGCTTTTCAGGTACTGTTCTTCGGTATAACGGCGCTCGCGACGCGGGTCGTCTAGCGCTTTGCCTTCGCCAATCGCCACGCGGGTTTCGTGGGCCCAAAAGTCCTCACGCTCTAAAAACCGTACGTCGTTAGTGGCGACTACCGGCGTATTTGACTCAATGGCCAGTTGAACACTGGCGTGAACACACTCTTCCTCAAGCGGCCGCCCCGTACGAATCAGCTCTAGGTAGAAGCGATCAGGAAAGGCGCGCTGCCACTCCTCCAGCAACAGCCGTGCTTCACGTTCATGCTCAGATAATAAGTGGCGGCCAATCTCCCCTTCACGACCGCCGGAGAGGGCTATCAAGCCGTCGCTTTGATCTAGCACCCACTGTTTATCCAGAATAGCGCGCCCCTGCCGCTGGCCCTCACTCCACCCTTTGGAAATTAACTCGGTGAGGTTGCGGTACCCAACCCCGTCCATGGCCAGCAGCGTAATACGGTACGGATGCGCATCATCATTGGGGTTATGCAGCCATAAATCACTGCCAATGATGGGCTTAAGCGCGGCTCCTTGGGCGGCTTTGTAAAACTTCACCAAGCCAAACAGGTTGGCCTCGTCGGTCAATGCCAACGCCGGCATCCCGCGCTCAGCGGTGGTACTGATCAATGACTTGAGTTTGACCAAGCCATCAACCAGAGAGTATTCACTGTGCAAACGTAGATGAACGAACGGAACCGTCATGGGACTCTCAGCAACAGAACTAGATAAATAGAGAAGGCTTACAGCAGCGCTAACTGACGCTGTACCGGCGCGAAACTGCGGCGATGCTCGGCAAGTGGCCCATGAGCGGCCAGTGCTGCCAAGTGCTCTTTCGTGGGATAGCCTTTATGTCGGGCGAAACCATACTCAGGATAGCGCATATCCAGCGCCACCATCTGCGCATCTCGAACGACTTTGGCTAAAATAGACGCGGCGGCAATCGCCGGATGACGAGCATCGCCCTTTACCACCGCCTGGCCCGGCAGTGCGTGCCCCGGCAAGCGGTTGCCATCTACCAGCAGATACTCTGCTTCAGGGGTCAAGGCATCTACTGCCCGGCACATCGCCAGATGGGTCGCATGGTAAATATTGAGCTGATCCACCTCTGCTGCGCTCGCTTCGGCTACAGCAAACGCCAGCGCCCGTTCGCGGATCTGCACGTCCAGCGCTTCTCGCTTACGGGCGGTAAGCTTTTTTGAATCTGTCAGACCTTCAATAGGCTGGGAGGGGTCAAGAATCACCGCCGCGGCCACCACGCTACCGATCAGCGGGCCTCGGCCGACTTCATCCACACCCGCCAGACGATCACCCTGGTAATGAATGACCAGCGCTGGATAGTCAGCGAGTTTAACGGCCATGATGTCGCTCTTCTTGGCCCGCTATTTCATCGTTATCTAAAGGTTCGCCTGCCACCAGCGAGGTGATTGCCTGGGCGGCGCGCTGACTGGCGTTGCGCTGGAGCGTTTGATGCATGCGTGCAAAACGTGCTTCCAGAGCGTGCCGCGCCGCCTCATCCGCCAATAGCTGGTCAAGCCGATCGGCAATCGCTTCCGATGTGGCAGCCTCCTGAATCAATTCAGGCACCAGGCTCTCTTGAGCAATCAGATTGGGCAGTGAAATCCACTGGGTTTTCACCAATCGTTTTGCCAGCCAGTGAGTAGCCGGGGCCATTTTATAGGCCACTAACATCGCACGATGACATAGCATCGCTTCAAGGGCAGCGGTGCCCGAAGCCAGCAACACGGCGTCGCTTGCAACCATGGCCTCGCGGGCTTGGCCATCCAGTAGCGAGACGCGCTCGCGTAAGGAGGGATAGCCTACCAGTAGCTGGCTGATTTCCTGATAACGCTGCGGGGTCGCCGCGGGAATAACCACGTGAAGCGTCTCATGGCGCTGGCAGAGCAACTCGGCGGCGCGTAAAAAAGTCGCGCCTAAAAAACGAATTTCATTGCCCCGGGAGCCGGGTAGCAACGCGACAATTGAAGCCTCAGAGGGAAGTCCAAGCGCTTGACGAGTAGCGTGACGGTCATTCTCAAGGGGCAGCTCATCGGCCAACGGGTGACCCACAAAGGCGACGGGCACATGATGGCGATGGTAAAAATCGGCTTCAAAAGGCAGCAGAGTTAACATCCCATCAACGGCCTTAGCGATCTTTTTGACTCGCCCCTGCCGCCACGCCCATACCGAGGGGCTAACGTAGTGGGCAGTTTTAAGCCCGGCATCGCGTAGCTGTTTTTCTAGGCCAATATTAAAGTCGGGGGCGTCAATACCAATCATGATATCGGGCTGCCAGACAAGCGCTTCTTCGCGCAGCGTGCGGCGCACGCGTAACAGCTCAGGAAGATGCTTAACCACCTCAACCAAGCCCATGACGGATAGCGTTTCAAGGGGAAAGCGGCTGACAAGCCCTTGCGCTTCCATGCGTGGCCCACCCATACCGCGAAACTCGACGCCGGGATGACGAGCGCTTAACTCGCGCATCAATCCAGCACCTAAGATATCGCCGGAAAGCTCGCCAGCCACAAGGTATACGCGCTCAAGGGTCATAAGGACGGAAAAACCGATTAGAGGTGAGTGTTAGCGCACAATGCCACGGGTGGAGCGATCAATGGAGTCAGCAAAGAGAACAACTTCCGGTAACTCGAAGCGGCTACGCATCTCACTCACCGCCTGCTCTACAGTCAGCCCTTGGCGATACACCATTTTATAAGCGGTGCTGAGCGCGTTAATAGCGTCACGACTGAATCCACGACGCTTCAACCCCACCAGATTAAGGCCTCGGGCTTCGGCGGGGTTACCGTTAATCATCACATAGGCAGGGGTATCTTTAGTGATAATCGAGCCGCCACCCGCCATAGCGTGCTCGCCAAAGTGGCAAAACTGATGAACCGCTGACAAACCGCCAAGTATAGCGAAGTTGCCAAGGGTGACGTGACCGGCCAACGTTACCTGATTAGCCAAAATACAGTCGCTACCAATCACGCAGTCGTGCCCGACATGGACATAGGCCATAAATAAGTTGCGCGAACCAATAGTGGTCTCACCACGATCCTGCACCGTTCCGCGATGGAGGGTAACGCCTTCACGGATCACGTTATCATCGCCCATCACCAAACGCGTTGGTTCACCAGCGTACTTTTTATCCTGGCAATCCTCGCCCACCGAGGCGAACTGAAAAATGCGTGTACGCTCACCCAGCACCGTTGGCCCTTTGATCACCACATGGGGGCCAATGATTGAGCCGGCGCCAATCGTAACGTTTGCTCCAATAACGCTAAACGGGCCCACCTCAACGTCATCAGCAAGCTGCGCCGTCGGGTCAACCAGTGCAGTAGGATGTATCAAGCAACCTTCCTCTCGGCACAAATAATTTCAGCTTCGCACGCCAGTTCACCATCAACCGTCGCGCGGCAAGCAAATTTCCAAATTCCCCGCTTCCCACGAATCACATTTGCTTCCAATACCAGCTGGTCGCCAGGCATCACGGGGCGCTTAAAGCGTACTTTATCACTTCCTACCAAATAATAGACGTAGCCATCAGCGGGCAGTTTATTAACTGTTTTGAAACCTAAAATACCGCACACTTGGGCCAAGGCTTCAACCACCAGCACACCGGGCATAATTGGGTGATGGGGAAAGTGGCCATTGAAAAACGGCTCATTAATACTAACATTTTTGAACGCAACGATGGATTCGCCAATGGTTAATTGCGTCACACGGTCCACCAGTAAGAACGGGTAGCGGTGCGGCAAGTATTCGCGAATTTCGTTAATATCCATAACCATCGTAACGACCTCTAAAATGACAAAAGGCCTGAAAAAAATCAGGCGCTCACCAGCTCAGCGGCTGGTCAAAAGGCAGTGGATTATAACCTGCTGCAAGCAAGCCTCAAGCCACTGCCTAAGAAATTCAAGCGACCACTATTCTGAACGCTGACTTTTTTCCATCCGCAACAATCGCTTGGCAATATCATCGAGCTGTTTAAAACGCACGGCATTTTTTCGCCACTGCGCATTACTCATCGCCCCCGTGCCTGAGGAGTAAACACCCGGCTCGTGAATTGAATTAGTAACAAGGCTCATTCCAGTGACTTGCACGCCATCGCAAATAGTTAAATGCCCTGAAAGCCCTACTCCACCGCCTAACATGCAGTGTTTACCCACTTTGGTTGAACCTGCAATACCCACGCAGCCGGCCAGTGCGCTGTGATCGCCAATGGTGACGTTATGCGCGATCTGTACTTGGCTGTCGATTTTTACGTCGTTGCCAATCACCGTATCGCCAAGCGCACCACGATCAATGCTTGAGCAACTACCTACTTCAACATCGTCACCCAGCACAACACCACCCAACTGAGCAATCTTATGCCAGCCTGCACCGTCATGAGCAAAACCAAATCCATCACCGCCAATGACGCAGCCACTTTGCAGAATGCCACGCTTACCAATAACCACACCGTGGCACACGGTGACATTGGGATGCAATCGTGTGCCTTCACCAATGATACTATCTGCACCAACCACACTGCCCGCCCCAACCACCACACGGTCGCCTAGCACTACGCCAGCTTCAATCACCGCATGGGCCTGAATCGACACATCTTTCCCTAGCGTAATGCCTTCTGCGACAACTGCAGAAGGATGGATTCCGGGTACATCCCGTGCAGGAAGCGGGTCGAACAGCTGAGACAGCTTGGCATAACCCAAGTACGGGTTTTCCATCTCTAAGCGAGGAACCGGGCAGTGCCTGCCGTGCTCAGGATGCAGCAAAACCGCGGCGGCACGAGTCGTGGCAAGGTCTTTAAGATACGCACGATTGGCAAGAAACGCGACCTGATCGGATGTCGCTTCCTTGAGCGTTGCTAAACCACGAATAGGCTGGTCTGCGTCGCCCTGAAAATCAACCTCCAGGTGACGTGCGATATCGGCTAGGGTGAGGTGGTGAGAAGCGTGCGTCATGGGAACCCAGAAAAGCTATGGTGCGAACAAGCCCGCACCAGCATTCATAAAATTAGTTTAACGAATCGAAAATCTGTGTGACCTCATTGGTCACGTTGGGTAAGTCTGTCGCAGAGTGCAATACGCCTTGAGGCTCTACTAACACATCAATATTGTGGCGTTGCAGTACCTGCTCAACGGCGCGCTCAAGCTTAGACTCTGCACCTTCCAAAAACTGCTGTTCAGAGCGCTGCTGGGCTTGAAGCACTTCACGACGCAGTTGTTCAAAACGGCTGCCCTTCTCTTGCAGCTCGGCAATTAACGAATCACGCTGGGATTGCGACATGGTTTCGCCTTCGCGCTGCAGCCGCTCTTGCAGTTGCTGAAGTTCATTGCCTAGCGACTGCGCTTCGCGCTGCTGGCCGCCAATTTGTTGCTCTAGCTGGCTTAGCGAGGACTGGGCTGATTGGGTGTTCATCAACGCGGCGCGCCAATCGAGCACTGCAACCTCGGCGGCGTGAGCGGGTAGCACCATCGCTCCAAATAGACACACAGCTGCTGCCAATTTACGCATCATATAGCTCCTTCGATTAGAACGTTTGACCCAGCGAGAACTGGAAGAACTGAGTGTCATCACCGCTTTCGTCATTCAGCGGCTCGGCAATACTGAACGTTAGCGGGCCTACCGGTGTTAGCCAGGATAGACCAATACCCACACTGTAGCGCAGATCGTTAAGGTCAACGCCTGAACTGCACTGTTGACGTGCGGCATCCTCTTCTAGCACGTCATAGCAGGAAGTCAGGAATGTGTTACCTGCATCCACAAACAGCGATGTTTGCAGTGAACGCTGATTTTCAATAAATGGCAGAGGGAAGAGCACTTCAGCGCTACCCTGAACCAAAACATTACCGCCCATTGTACGATCACGACCGCCTTCACGCGCAGGCGTTGTACGCTGGCCTAACGTGTTTGAGGTAAAGCCACGCACGGAGCCTAGGCCGCCTGCGTAGAAGTTCTCATAAAAGGGGTACGGGTCGTTGCTGCCAAGGGTGTCGGCATAGCCTAGGTGACCGCTAAATTTAAGCGCCCAGGTTTGATCATCGTTAATCGGGAATAGCTGCTGACCACGCGCTTGCAGCTTGTAGTACTCTGCATCGCTGCCCGGCACGCCGGTTTCCGCGGAGACCCGCTGGTAATTACCGGCCGTAGGCATGATGCCTCGGTTCAGATTATTGCGCGTCCAGCTTGCCGTTAATTTAAGGCTTTGCGCATCTGCGCCTTGGTCTTCCACGTAGCGACGAATTTCTGATGCCGTGTCGTTAAACGTTCTCACCGTCAGATCTTCGATGCTGGCGCCGAAATTGAGCCGCGAAAGCTCGCTTATTGGGTAGCCAAAATTAATCCCCGCACCATAGGCGTCTGTTGAGAACGTTGATATGTCCGAATCAGCGTAGTCAGTCTCACGGTAGAAAAGGTTATAGCCGCGAGAGATACCGTCTAGTGTCCAGTAGGGATCCGTAAACGCGAAGTTGACGCTGGTAAACGTATCGCTACGCTGGGCGCCGATATTGACGCGGTTCCCCGTACCTAGGAAGTTATTTTGAGCAAGCCCAACGCCGTAAATCACCCCGGCGCTTTGCGAGAAGCCAACGCTGGCAGAAACCGAGCCAGAGGGCTGCTCTTCTACGTTGTAGGTAACGTCAAGCAGGTCAGGCTGGCCTGGCACAGGCTGAGTATCGACTTCAACCTGGCTAAAGAAGCCAAGGCGCTCAAGCCGCTGACGAGACCGGGTGATCGACTCAGTTGACGCAGGCGCCCCTTCCAGCTGAATCATTTCACGACGCAGCACCTCGTCTTGAGTCGTGGTATTACCGAAAAACTCAATACGACGCACGTACGCACGCTGCCCTGAGTTAACAGCAATCACTAGATCAACGGTTTCACCATCGTCCGCCATTTCTGGCACGCCCTGAACCTCTGCAAACGCAAACCCTTCGGCACCCAGGCGCTGACGCAATGCTTCGGTGGAGGCATTCACCTGCCCACGAGAGAAGGTATCCCCACTACTAATTTCCAGCAGTTGGCGGGCCTCATCTTCACTAATCTGTAGGTCGCCAGCAAAACGGATATCACCCACGCGATACTGACTACCCTCATCAATATTGAGCGTAATAAATATTTCAGACTTCTCTGGACCGATAGAAACCTGGGTAGAAGTGACATCAAAGTTCACGTAACCACGATCCAAGTAGAAAGAGCGCAGACGCTCAATATCGCCGGAGAGCGCCTCTCGGGAGTACTCATCCCGAGAGAACCAGCCAAACACTCGCCCTGGACGGTCATTGAGTTCAAACACAGAGCGTAGCGTGTCATCGTCAAAGTCTTCGTTACCAACAATATTGATTTGACGAATTTTCGCTACTTCACCTTCATTGATATTAATGTTGACCTGAACTCGGCCCTCATCAATTTCATCAACGTCGACATTGATGCCTGCACTGTAGCGCCCCTGAGATTGATAGACGCCTTCCAGCTCACGCTGAATCTCTTCCAACGTAGAAAGCTGCAGCACCTGGCCTTCTGATAAACCCGATTCGCGAAGCCCGTTGCGTAAATCCTCTTCAGAAATTTGCCGGTTGCCACTGATGTTCAACCGCGCAATCGTGGGGCGTTCGACCACCTGAACAATGAGGACATCGCCCTCTCGTGCGAGGGAAACATCCTCGAACAGGCCCGTTGCAAACAGATCGCGTGCGGCAGCAGATAGCTGCTGCTCACTTACGCGGTCATTTGCACTCACAGGAAACGCATTAAAGACCGAGGCGGCGGAGACCCGCTGTAGTCCTTCCACACGAATGTCCGAAACATCAAAGGATTCTGCTTGGGCGCTGCTGGCGCCTGCCAGCAAAAGTGCCGCCATTCCAAGGGTCTTGATTTTCATGCAGTCAGTTCGCTCGCGTTGGTCTGCCTGTCGTTCCAGACAGGCACCATATACATTTGTGCAGGCAGATGACAAGGCATCCAGCGCGCTACACGCGTCATTACCACAGGCGCATCAGATCAAAATAGAGAGCCATCAACATGAGGGTACCTACCATGGCAAGCCCGATGCGAAGCCCTACCGCTTGAGTTTGTTCAGAGACCGGCCGGCCACGCACGACCTCTATAAAATAATAAAGCAGGTGCCCACCATCGAGCACAGGGATAGGCAGTAAATTGAGCACCGCCAGACTAATGGAAAGATACGCTAGAAAGCCAACAAAGGCTTCCATCCCTGCACGGGCAGAGTCGCCAGAAATTTGCGCAATCGTGATAGGCCCAGATAAATTAGAGGGTGAAATCAGTCCCACCAACATTTTGCGAATCGCATCGACCGTGAGTAGCGTCATTTCACCGGTGCGAGATAACGCTTGTCCAACAGCCTCTACTGGCCCATATCGAATTTCTCGCTGCAGCTCGTCAGGCCAGGAGACCTGCTGTACACCGGCACCAATGTAGCCAATTTCTCGCCCCCCCTCGACGGTATTACTGCCAGGCGTGAGCGACAGCGTACCCTGCTCTTCGCCACGCTGATAGCTAACGTCTAAGGTTTGGCCTGCGCTATCACGGATCATGGCGACAAACTGCATCCAGTCGCTCACCGCCTCACCGTTTAATGAAAGAATGCGATCACCCGGCTGAAGCCCTGCCTGAGCGGCAGCTTGGCCATCTACCACTTGACCCAGTACAGCTGGCAAATCAGGGCGCCACGGGGTAATGCCTAAGCTTTGCAGCGGCTGTGGTGGGTCCTGGCGAACCAGATAATTATTGACCGGCAGCTGGTATACCCGAGGAGTGTTCGACCCCTCGGGCAATGCTTCAACGGTCACCTCCCCGCTAAAGCCAATAATGGAAACCAGCTTAAGGTTTATCTCTTCCCAGGAGCGCATCGCGTCGCCCTGGATAGCGGTAATTTCGCTGCCATGGGCAAGGCCTGCTTCGGCAGCAGGCGAATCTGGCTCAACTTCACCTACGATAGGCATTACCGTTGTAGTGCCTGCTACAAACAACGCCCAGTAGGCGACGATAGCCAGTAAAAAATTAGCCAGGGGGCCAGCGGCAACAATGGCGATTCGCTGCCAAACATTTTTGCGGTTAAACGCCTGATCAAGCTGCTCATCCGGCACGGGCGCTTCACGCTCGTCAAGCATTTTTACGTAGCCGCCTAGCGGTATTGCCGCCACAGCGAACTCGGTGCCATGCCGGTCTACGGTCGACCACAGCGGCTTGCCAAAGCCGACTGAAAAACGCAGCACCTTGACTCCACAGCGTCGCGCGACCCAGAAATGGCCGAATTCGTGGAAGGTCACCAGCAACCCAAGCACCACGATTACCGCTAAAATATTTTGTATCAGGCCCACACTTCGCTCCTTTACACGCTGCTCAGCGAATGGCTGAAACCTACGCGCCCTGCATGTTTTATCGCGGTATTTTCAATGCCGCCTGTTCACGAGCCCACTTATCCGCGGCTAAAACTTGTTCAAGCGAATCAGCGTTACCTTCAAAAGGCTGGCTCATGACCTTAGCAACCACCTCTGCAATAGCGCTAAAACCAAGCCGCCCTTCCAAAAAGGCGTCTACTGCGACCTCATTAGCAGCGTTGAGAATTGCCGGTGCTGCCCCGCCTTTTACCATCGCCTCCCGGGCTAGACGCAGGCACGGAAAGCGCGTTTCATCCGGCGCTTCAAAGTCGAGCCTGGCAACCTGAAAAAGATCTAATGTCTCAACGCCTGCATCAATTCTCTCAGGCCATGCCAACCCATAAGCAATCGGCGTACGCATATCAGGGTTGCCCAATTGCGCAATAACCGAGCCGTCATCGTAAGCCGCCATGGAGTGGATCACGCTCTGGGGATGCACGACCACTTGAATTTGTTCAGGGGTAGCATCGAACAGCCAACATGCCTCTATCAGCTCTAGTCCCTTATTCATCAGGGTGGCACTATCCACCGAAATTTTACGCCCCATCGACCAGTTAGGGTGAGCGCAGGCTTGCTCGGGCGTCACTTTGGCAATGTCTTCCGGGCGCCAAGTACGAAATGGGCCACCAGAGGCAGTCAAAAGCAGTTGCCGGACACCGTGACGCGCAAGGCCACCTCGGTGCTGAGCTGGTAGACACTGATAGATAGCATTATGTTCTGAATCAATCGGCAAGAGCGTTGCACCGGAACGCGCCACGGCATCCATAAACAGCGCTCCGCTCATTACCAGCGCTTCTTTATTGGCGAGCAGTACACGTTTACCCGATTCAGCCGCTGCCAGCGCGGGCAGTAACCCTGCAGCACCGACGATAGCCGCCATCACCGTATCGACTTGAGCCTCACGGGCTACGTCGCACAGCGCCTCTGGCCCCGCCTGCACCTGAGTAGAGATACCTGCCTCAACTAACGCATCACGCAGCCACTGCGCGTCAATCGGGTCGTTAAGTACCGCCACGCTAGGCTGGTGCGTTTTGCACTGATCTAGCAAGGCCTCTTTCGAAGTATGGGCCGTTAACGCATATACCCGGTAGCGGTCAGGGTGGCGGGCAATCACATTAAGCGTACTATTGCCAATTGAGCCGGTAGAGCCAAGCACCGTTACGTGCTGAAGGGGCGGCGGACTCATAATGCACTCACCTGTAGGTGAAGTACCTGCAGGTAGAACAGCGCAAAGATTGGGATAGCCGCCGTTAAGCTATCAATGCGATCCAGCACGCCACCATGGCCGGGCAATAACTGGCTAGAGTCTTTAATATTGCGATAGCGCTTCAGCATGCTTTCCAGCAAATCACCCAGCACCGAGACCAGTGTCACCAGTGCGGTAATGATTATCAGCGTTAACCCAACGGAAACGCCCAGTGCCTGCCAAATTGCAAACCCTATGGCTAACAGCGAAGTGGCAACCAGTCCGCCCACAACCCCCTCCCAGGATTTGCCTGGGCTCACCCTCGGTGCCAGCTTGCGCTTGCCCCAGCGGCGACCGGAAAAGTAGGCGCCAATATCCGCGCACCACACTAACAGCAGTACAAACAGTAGCCACACTGCCCCGCTATCACGGAGAACATTGAAGCCAACCCAGCACGGCAGCAGCACCCAGAGCCCCATCAACAAGCGACGTGAAGTGGCCTGCCACTGGTGCCCTACTTCTGGATAGCGGGTAACCCAATAAAGATTGAGCAGCCACCCAATTGCGGCAATCCATAATGGCCAAACGGCTAATACTGCGCCGCTCAGCCACATGATAACCATGAGCAGCGCCAGCCCCGCGACACACTGCAAACGCGAGCGTTGGCGGGTAATGCCAGCTAGGTTTGTCCACTCCCACGCACCCAGCAATACAATGCATGCTGTAAATAGCGCAAAGGCGCCGCCTTGAAGTCCGAATAGGCCGATCAGCGTTAGGGGAGCCAACCAGGCTGCAGTGATAATCCGCTGTTTAAGCACCTTGCGCCTCTATTTGTTCATCAGTCATACCAAAGCGGCGGCGGCGCTGGCAAAAATCATCCAGCGCCGTATCAAACGCCGCTGCGTCAAAGTCAGGCCACAACAGAGGGGAAAAATACAGCTCAGCATAAGCCAGCTGCCACAGCATAAAGTTGGAAAGCCGCTGCTCGCCACTGGTACGAATACACAAATCCACCGGGGGTACCTGGTGGGTGTTCATCGCAACATCGAGGCGCGCTTCATCGATATCAGCTGCCGCCAGTTCCCCAGCGGCAACCTCCTCAGCCAACTGCCTGGCAGCGCGTGCAATATCCCACTGGCCACCATAGTTGGCCGCAATCACCAGATGCATTCCCGTATTTGCAGCGGTAAGCGCTTCAGCGCGCTGGATATGCTTTTGAATAGCATGGGAGAAGCCACGTTGTTCGCCAATAATGGAAAGGCGAACATTACGCTCGTTGAGCTTTTTAACCTCGCGCTTAAGCGCCATTAAAAAAAGCTCCATAAGTGCATTGACCTCATTCGCAGGACGCTTCCAATTTTCGCTGGAAAATGCGAACAAGCTTAAGGTTTTCACACCACGCTCGGCTGCGCGCTGGATCACCGCTCTAACGGTTTCAACCCCCGCGCGATGGCCGCGCACACCAGAAAGCCCACGAGCTCGCGCCCAGCGGTTGTTGCCATCCATAATGATAGCAACGTGCAGCGGCAATGCCTCCTCGGAGTGAGAAGGCGTTGCGCCGCCCGGCTGCTTTTCAGGAAGCTGCGGTGACGTCATGGATTCTCTCACCAAAGATCAGTCATAAGTAAGCCAAGCGCTGGCCCAGCGGGCAGCACTTGGCTGCCCGCGGCTAAATGAACACAGGTAATTATACCTGCATGAGATCTTGTTCTTTTGCGGCAAGTGCCTTGTCGATCTCGGCGATGTACTTGTCGGTCAACTTCTGTATTTCATCTTCGCCCTGGCGCTGATCGTCTTCGGTGATTTCTTTATCCTTGAGCAAAGATTTGAAATCGCCGTTGGCATCGCGGCGCACGTTGCGCACCGCCACGCGGGCGTGTTCCGCTTCGCTGCGGGCTTGCTTGATATAGCCTTTGCGCGTCTCTTCAGTCAGCATCGGCATCGGCACGCGAATAACGGTACCGGCACTTGAAGGATTAAGCCCCAGGTCAGAGGTCATAATAGCCTTCTCAATTTTAGGCACCATGCCCTGCTCCCAGGGAACTACTGCCAGCGTCCGCGCGTCTTCCACGTTAACGGAAGCCACTTGGCTTAACGGCACTTGGCTACCGTAATATTCGACGCTAACGGCGTCTAGAATGCTGGGATGAGCACGCCCCGTACGAATTTTGTTGAAGTTGCCATTAAGCGCTTCAACACTTTTTTTCATGCGGGAATCTGCATCTTTCTTAATGTCGTTGATCACGTTGTTACCCTCTGTCTATCAGCGTGCCTTCCTTGCCCCCTACTACCAAATTCAGCAGAGCGCCAGGCTTGTTCATATCAAATACCCGCACCGGCATATTATGGTCACGTACCAGGCAGATCGCGGTCAAATCCATTACACCCAGCTTCTGCTCTAGCGCATCATCATAGGAAAGCTGGTCATATTTTATAGCGTCGGGATACTTCACCGGGTCCTTATTGTACACGCCGTCTACCTTCGTGGCCTTGATAACCACATCGACGTCTACTTCGATACCGCGTAAGCAAGCAGCCGAGTCGGTGGTGAAGAAAGGGTTGCCAGTGCCTGCCGAGAACAGCACCACGTCGCCAGACGTTAAATAACGGATGGCGGTACGGCGGTCGTAATGCTCCACCACACCGCTCATGGGAATCGCTGACATTACCCGCGAACGAATATTAGAACGCTCCAGGGCATCGCGCATGGCGAGGGCATTCATTACCGTTGCCAGCATTCCCATATGGTCACCCGTCACCCGATCCATGCCCGCTTCATTCAGCGCTGCGCCACGGAACAGGTTACCACCCCCAATTACGATCCCCACCTGAACACCAATACCTACCAACTGGCCAATCTCAAGCGCCATGCGATCCAACACTTTCGGATCGATACCAAACTCGTGCTCACCCATCAGTGCTTCGCCTGAAAGCTTCAGCAAAATACGCTTGTACTTTGACTTCGACTTATCAATTTTAGAGGCAGCAGCGGGGGTAGACTCTTGAATATCATGTGACATGGCATCTCTCCTGAGGCAGAACTAGGCACCGGTGGGCGGGGCAGCCCAATTTAGTAGGGGCCGGATACACGAAGGCGTGCGCTCCCGCGCACGCCATCTTTTTACTAGAACCTCTGACCTTAGCGACGGCCAGCCTGTTCCATGACTTCTTTAGCAAAGTCGACTTCTTCTTTCTCGATGCCTTCACCCACTTCAAAGCGGGTAAAGCCAACGACTTCACCACCGGCCGCTTTCACAAACTCAGCCACGGACTGGTTCGGATCTTTAACGAACGGCTGCTCGGTCAGGCTGTTTTCAGCCAGGTACTTCTTCAGACGACCACCCACCATCTTCTCAGCGATCTGCTCTGGCTTACCGGCCATATCTGGCTGGGCCATGATGATCGCTTTCTCTTTGTCCAACTCTTCCTGGGGCATATCTTCAGGATGAGCGACTGACGGGTTAATCGCGGCCACGTGCATAGCGACGTCTTTAGCGGCTTCGCTGGTGCCGCCTTTCAGCACGGTCAGAACACCAATGCGGCCGCCGTGAACGTATTCGCCCACCAGACCACCTTCAACGGCATCCACGACAACGGCACGACGTACGCCGATGTTCTCGCCAATCTTCTGAACGAGCTGCTCGCGAGCAGACTCAAGGTCGCCTGCCATGACCGCTGCAACATCTTCGTTTTTCGCCGCAAAGAATGCATCAGCGATCTTGTTGGTGAACGCGATGAAGTTGTCGTCACGAGCAACGAAGTCGGTCTCGGAGTTGATTTCAACCATCACGCCGTAGCTGCCGTCTTCGGCGACACGGGTAACCACCGCGCCTTCTGCTGCGGTGCGGCCCGCTTTCTTAGCGGCTTTAAGACCAGAGCTTTTACGTAGATTCTCGATTGCGACTTCGATATCACCGTTGGTTTCAGTGAGTGCTTTTTTACACTCCATCATGCCAAGACCGGTACGTTCGCGCAGTTCCTTAACCTGGGAGGCGCTGATAGCTGCCATGAGAATTCACCTCGGAAATGGTTCTAGCTGAGAGTTAAACGCGCCACAAAGTATAAGCTCGGTTGATGACCACCGCGACTTACTGTGCAGTGCGCTTGCCGGCGTTGCGTAACCGGCGTGTTCGGCCCGCTTGAGCGTACCCAAAGCGGGAAAAAGGGGGCATAAGGCCCCCTCTTAACGCGATGCGGCCTCACTGCCCGCCGCACCTACTACCTTTCTTACTCGGCAGCAGCGTTAGTATCGGCGGAAGCGGCTTCTTCTTCAGCTACTTCGACGAACTCGTCCGGACGACCTTCTTTCGCGCGGTTACAGGCGTCAGCAATTGCTTTCACGTAGATCTGAATAGCGCGGATGGAGTCATCGTTACCCGGGATCACGTAATCAACGCCATCTGGGTTGGAGTTGGTATCTACCACACCAATAACCGGGATGCCCAGCTTGTTGGCTTCGTTGATCGCGATGCGCTCGTGGTCGACGTCGATAACGAACAGTGCGTCCGGCAGGCCGCCCATGTTCTTGATACCACCGATAGAACGCTCAAGTTTATCTTGCTCGCGCGTTGCCATCAGAACTTCTTTCTTGGTCAGCTTATCGAACGTACCGTCTTCGCGCATAACTTCTAGCTCACGCAGACGCTTGATGGACTGACGAATAGTCTTAAAGTTGGTCAGCATGCCGCCCAACCAGCGATGGTTGACGAACGGCTGGCCAACGCGATTCGCTTCTTCTTTGATGATCTTGCTAGCGCTGCGCTTGGTGCCAACAAACAAAATTTTGTTGTTGGATGCCGCCATCTTCTCAATCACATCGACCGCTTCGTTCAGTGCAGGCAGAGTGTGCTCAAGGTTGATGATGTGAATCTTGTTGCGCGCGCCGAAGATGAATTTACCCATCTTCGGATTCCAGTACTTGGTCTGGTGACCGAAGTGAGCGCCTGCTTTCAGCAGGTCACGCATATTAACGTGAGACATGGTAAAACTCCTGAAACTCGGGTTAGGCCTCCACGCACCCCATGGATCCGACCAAAGGCGTCGTTAAACGTCGCCAGCGGCACCCGGGACCATGTGCCGGTGCATGTGTGTTTTCAAGGCTTGCTGTTAAGCAGCGCAGGGGTATCCTTGCTGCTATCAAATTGCCTTCCATCGATCACCCTGCCAGCCAAGAAGCATGGGATGGCGATTGCAGGAAAGCGCGCGGCTTTATACCATAGATCATTGCCAAGATGAAGTCACAGTCCATGTAACGGCTTTACTTCGCCGCTCGCTTTTGCCGTTTATCACTTGCTGTCTACCACTTACTTACGAGCCCACATCGAGAATTCATGAACGTTCCTATTAAGTCGCCTTCTGAAATCGAGAAAATGCGCGAGGCCGGGCGCCAAGCCGCCAGCGCCATTGAAATGATCACTCCGCATATAAAAGCGGGTATCAGCACGGGTGAAATTGACCGTCTGTGTCACGCATATATTGTCAACGAGCTGGGCTCTACCCCAGCGCCGCTTAATTACCACGGTTTTCCTAAAGCCACCTGCACCTCGATTAACCACGTGGTATGCCATGGCATTCCCGATGATGCCAAAAAGCTTAAGAACGGCGACATCATGAACCTGGACATTACGGTCAAAACCGCCGACGGCTATCATGGCGACTCCAGCGTGATGTTCGTGATCGGCGAAACAATCCAGGGCGAGCGCCTGTGCCGGATCACTCAGGAGTGTTTATATAAAAGCATCGAACTCATTAAACCCGGCGTTCGCTTATCAGAACTTGCTCGTGTAATTCAAAAGCATGCCGAAGACCACGGCTACTCCGTGGTGCGCGATTTCTGTGGCCACGGCATCGGCGCTGACTTCCATGAAGACCCGCAGTTCTTACACTACGATGGTTATGCACCGGACGCGGATATCGCGCTGGAAGCAGGCATGTGCTTTACCATTGAACCGATGATTAACGTCGGCGGCTACAAAACCAAGGTTCTGCGCGATGGCTGGACCGCTGTCACCAAAGACCGCAGCCTGTCAGCCCAGTGGGAACACACCCTGCTGGTCACCGAGTCCGGCGTTGACGTGCTAACCGCACGCAGCGACGAAGACTTTAGCTTTCTGAATCGCTGATGCTACTCCACCACTACCGGTTCGAGCCGGACACCGCACTGTATGACCTTGACGCTTTTCGCACCGAGCTTGCAGGAGCACGCTCCCCCGTCGCGCCATTCAAGGCGGCGCTGCGGGAGCTGCAGGCCAGGCTAGATGAACAGTTCCGTGCCGGCGCCGACATTCGCAATCTTGTACGCGGCCGGGCGTGGTATCTTGATCAGCTGCTGGCCATTGCCTGGGCACAGCACACCTGGCCTGATGATAGCGTCGCCCTGGTAGCAGTGGGCGGCTATGGCCGCGGCGAGCTGCACCCCCACTCTGATATTGATTTACTGTTTCTACTAGAGCGCGACGACGACATCCCCTACCGGGAGTCGCTGACCGCTTTTATCACTTTTTTATGGGACATCGGCCTGGAGATTGGCCACAGCGTGCGCTCTCTCAATGACTGCGTGCGTGAAGCCGAAGCGGATGTCACGGTGATCACCAATCTTCTAGAGTCACGGCTGATTGCTGGCCCCGAGTGGCTACGAGAGCAGATGCGCGAGCGGCTTAACGCTGACAACCTTTGGCCTGCCAATCGTTTTTTCGAGGCCAAGTGGCAAGAGCAAATTACCCGCCACTACCGCTATAACAACTCTGAGTATCACTTAGAACCCAACCTTAAAAGCTCACCCGGCGGGCTGCGTGATATTCAAATGATCGGCTGGGTGGCCAAGCGCCACTTTGGCACCGAACAGTACACGGACATCGTCGCCAATGGCTTTATGAACGATGCCGAACTTCGCATTCTAAGCCAGGGCCAAGCCTTTTTGTGGCAGGTGCGTTATGCCCTCCACATGCTGACAGGCCGCGCCGAAGACCGGCTACTGTTTGACCATCAGCGCACCATTGCTGAAATGTTCGGTTTCAAAGACACGCCTGAGCGCCTAGCGGTCGAACAATTTATGAAGCGCTACTACCGGCATGTGACGGCCCTAGCAGGGCTTAATGACATGCTGCTGCAGCACTTTGATGAAGTTATTCTACGCGGCAAAGAATCACTGGAAACGGTGAAGCTCAACGAGCGCTTTGAAATGAAAGGCGGCTACATTCAGGTGCGTTCGCGCAGCCTCTTCCGCGAGCGCCCGGCAGCGATGCTAGAGCTGTTTTTACTGATGGCGAAACACCCTGAGATAGAGGGCGTGCGTGCGGACACCATTCGCTTAATTCGCGACCACCGTCACCAAATTGACGATCACTACCGGGAAGACCCGCGCCACCAGCGGCTGTTTATGGCCATTATTCGCGCACCGGGTAACGTTCCCCGCCAACTGCGGCGTATGAACCGCTACGGCATTCTCGGTAAATACCTGCCAGAGTTTGGCCGCGCCGTAGGGCTAATGCAGCACGACCTATTTCATATCTACACGGTGGATGCCCACACCCTGCGCTTGTTGAAATTTCTACACGGCTTCCGTAAGCCCGATGCCAAAGGCGACTTTCCTGTGGCCGCCACGCTGATCCACCAACTGCCCAAGCTGGACTTACTCTGGATTGCCGGGCTGTTTCACGATATTGGCAAAGGCCGCGGCGGCGACCACTCTGAGATTGGTGCGCGTGATGTTGAGCACTTTTGCAAACGTCACCACGTTTCCCAGCGCGACACCAATTTGGTGAGCTGGCTGGTAGAGCACCACTTATTAATGTCCATGACCGCCCAAAAGCGCGATATCAGCGACCCTGATGTGATCCGCGACTTTGCCCTGGTGGTTCGCGATGAAACCCGCCTAGACTATCTCTATGTGCTCACCGTAGCCGACATCAACGCCACCAACCCCACGCTATGGAACGGCTGGCGTGCCTCACTGCTCCGCCAGCTCCACGCCGAAACCAAGCGGGCATTACGGCGCGGGTTAAATAACCCGCCTGACAGGGATGACTGGGTACGGGAAACCCGCACCGAAGCCCGCTCTTTATTGCAAACCATTGGGGTGGATAGCCACCAGATCGACCAGCTCTGGGAATCCCTGGGCGAAGACTATTTCCTACAGTACGCACCTAGCGAAATCGTTTGGCAAACCCAGGGCATTCTTGCTCATCAGCCCTCACCGCTGCCCCTGGTGCTGATCAGCGCACCCACCGCTGATATGGCGGAAGGCGGCACCAAAGTATTTATCCATACACGCTCGGTAGACGACCTTTTTGCCGCCACCGCGGCGGCCATGGAGCAGCTGGGGCTGTCGATTCACGATGCCCGCATTGCCACGTCCCACAATAACTGGACGCTAAATACGTTTATCGTGCTTGATAACGTTGGCCAGCCTATTCGTGATCTTGAGCGTATTGAAGAGATGCGCCAGCACTTGGTGGAAGAGCTGGACGATCCAGACGACTACCCAGACATTGTCTCCCGTCACACGCCTCGCCAGCTGAAACACTTCAAGGTGCCTACCGAAGTGTTAATTGAGCAGGACCCAGCCAACGAGCGCACGCTTTTAGAGCTAACCGCGCCCGACCGCCCCGGCCTGCTTGCCCGGGTTGGGCGAATTTTCATGGAGCAGGATATCGCCCTCTCCGCTGCCAAAATTGCCACCCTTGGCGAGCGGGTAGAGGACGTATTCTTTATTACCAATAAAGCGGGTGAGCCACTCACCGATCCAGAGCGCCAGCAGCAGCTGCGCGAGCGCTTGATTGAGGTATTAGGGGTTTAATATTTTTTGCAACCCCGGTTAGGTTTGAGCCTACACCGGGGCTTGCCTATAATCGACAGCCTACGCCCGCCAGCCATCAACGGACACGCTATGAACCCTGACTTAAACGCTCTACATCCCTATCCGTTTGAGAAGCTGGCCGCCCTTAAAGCGGCGCTGACGCCACCGGCGGGACTGGAGCACATCCCCCTCACCATCGGTGAGCCTCAGCACGCCCCTTACCCAGCAGCGCTTGAAGCCCTGGTGGCCCACCAGTTGGAAATGGCCCGTTACCCAGCCACCAACGGCCTGCCGGCGCTACGCGAGACCATTGCCGCTTGGGCCACCCAGCGCTTTGGCTTAACCGAGCTTGATGCCGAACGCCAGGTGCTGCCGGTGAACGGCACGAGAGAGGCGATTTTTGCTTTCGTGCAGGCAGCTCTCGATCGCAGCCGCCCTGCCAACGTAGCCGTGCCTAATCCGTTTTATCAAATTTACGAAGGCGCCACCCTGCTAGCGGGCGGGCAGCCACTCTACTTAGACTGCACCGCCGAAAACGACTTTCGCCCGGATTTTTCAGCGGTTGATGCCGCGACCTGGCGTGATGTGCAAATCGTGTTTATCTGTTCGCCGGGCAACCCCACCGGCGCGGTAACGCCGCTTGACGAGTTTAAGCAGCTAATTGCCCTGGCAGACGAACACGACTTTATCATCGCCTCTGACGAGTGCTACTCCGAGCTCTACCTGGACGAAAACACGCCGCCTCCGGGGCTTCTGCAGGCTTGCGCCGAGCTAGGCCGCGATGACTACCGCCGCTGTGTAGTCTTCCATTCGCTCTCTAAGCGCTCCAACCTGCCGGGACTGCGCTCTGGTTTTGTGGCGGGGGATGCGGACCTACTAGCCCCGTTTAAGCGTTACCGCACTTATCACGGCTGCGCCATGTCGCTGCCGCTGCAGCATGCCTCCATTGCCGCTTGGCAGGACGAAACCCACGTGCGTGCCAACCGCGATGCCTACCGTGAAAAATTCAGTGCGGTAACGGAGGTACTTGCTCCAGTGATGGATTTCCCCATTCCGGAAGCGAGCTTCTACCTCTGGCCTGCAGTGCCCGGCGGTGACGATATCGCCTTTACCCAGCGGCTGTTCAGCGAACAGCATGTGAGCGTACTGCCCGGCAGCTTGATGGGCCGCCCGGGGCAGAACAGTCATAACCCCGGTGCCGGTCGGCTACGCTTAGCGCTAGTGGCAGAACTTGAGCCAACGTTAGAAGCGGCCAAGCGCCTACGTCAATTGATCGAACTCAGCTAGGAGGCTGCATGCTGACGCTCTACATGATTAGCAACTGCGATACTTGCCGCAAGGCACGCAAAGCACTGGATGACAAAGCACTGCTTTATAAAACCCACGATCTGCGCAAAGACGGTCTTTCTGCTGCACTACTAGAACATATTTTACATCGCGTCCCCCTAGTCGAGGTGATCAACAAACGCAGCAAAACGTGGCGCGAACTTTCGGATGAAGAGAAAGATTACGACGCGAATTCGGCTCGTCAGCTGCTGCTCCAGCACCCCACCCTGCTCAAACGACCGCTGCTGGAGCTGGACGATGGCACTATTTTGATAGGCTACCGTGAAGGCGACTACGATAAATTAGGCTAGCGCCCTGACGCACACCCTCCCACTCTCTTCACACTTTTCACGCTCTTAAACACTTAAAGGATGACGCGTTATGCTGAGCTTTGCGCTTGGAATTGGCACTCAAAATACCCAGGGCGACTGGCTGGAAATTTACTACCCGGCTCCGCTGCTTAACCCCGCAGAAAGCTTAGTAGCCGCCGCTAAAGAAACGCTGGATGCGCCTACGGGAAATGCACCGGTCAGCTTCTTACCGGAAGATTGCACGCGCTTGGCCAAGGCGCTGGAAGCCGCTGGCCACCCGGAGCAAGCAGAGCTTGCCGAATCACTGGCAGCGAGCCACCGCCCGCTGGTGGCCATGTTCCTGGAGACCGACCAAGCGCCGCAAACCGCCCCTGAGGTATACCTCAAACTCCACCTGCTTTCCCACCGTTTAGTGAAGCCTCACGGGCTGGATCTGACCGGCATGTTCGGCCTGTTACGTAACATTGCCTGGACAAACGAAGGCGCAATCGACATCGAAGAGCTGCCCGCCCGCCGCCTAAAAGCACGTTTGGCTGGCCGTGTGCTGTCAGTAGACTGCGTTGATAAATTCCCCAAAATGACCG
The DNA here is from genome assembly GCF_000236625.2 of Halomonas sp. GFAJ-1. Lineage (NCBI taxonomy): Bacteria > Pseudomonadati > Pseudomonadota > Gammaproteobacteria > Oceanospirillales > Halomonadaceae > Halomonas > Halomonas sp. GFAJ-1. Next base: position 6,866 of record NZ_AHBC01000061.1, on the reverse strand, counting down.
ACTACGTCGTGCCCACCGGCATTCGCATTGGCGACACCTCACGCGTACGTTTGGGCGCCTACCTGGGTGAAGGCACCACCGTCATGCACGAAGGCTTCGTCAACTTCAACGCAGGCACCGAAGGCCCCGGCATGATTGAAGGGCGCATCTCGGCGGGTGTCATGGTCGGCAAAGGCTCTGATCTCGGCGGGGGCTGCTCGACCATGGGCACGCTTTCTGGCGGTGGCAATATCATCATTAAAGTCGGCGAAGGCTGCCTCATTGGCGCCAATGCCGGTATTGGCATTCCGCTGGGCGACCGCTGCACCATCGAAGCAGGCCTTTACATCACGGCTGGGTCAAAAGTCACCCTGTTGGACGACCAGGGCCAGGAAGTAAAGACCGTGGCCGCCCGCGAGCTGGCGAACCAGGATGATCTGCTGCTACGTCGTAACTCGCAAAACGGTCGCATCGAGTGCCTGACCAATAAAAGCGCCATCGCGCTGAACGAGGCACTGCATGCCCATAACTGAGCCTGACGCGCTGTCGCCTACGCTGAAGCTGGCGTTTGATTTACTCGGCCGTGCATCAGTCACGCCAGACGACGAAGGCTGCCAGGACATAATGATCGAGCGCTTAACGGCGCTCGGCTTTCATGTTGAGCAGCTTCCCTTTGGCGATGTGAAGAATTTCTGGGCGGTACGCGGCCACCACGGCCCAGTGCTTGCGTTTGCTGGCCACACCGATGTAGTGCCTAGCGGGCCGCATACCAGCTGGGAGTTTCCGCCCTTCTCACCCTGCATTGATGACCACGGCATGCTGTGTGGGCGCGGAGCGGCCGATATGAAAGGCAGTTTAGCGGCTATGCTGACCGCCGTTGAGCGTTTCGTCACCGCCCACCCCGACCACGATGGCCGCATTGCGTTTTTAATTACCTCCGACGAAGAAGGCCCCGCTGTCGATGGCACCCGTGCGGTGGTGGAACATCTGCGCGAACGCAATGAGCGCCTGGATTACTGCATCGTCGGCGAGCCCTCTTCCACGGCCCGCTTAGGGGATGTCATTAAGAACGGTCGCCGTGGGTCGCTGGGTGGCGTCCTACATGTTAAAGGTGTGCAGGGCCACGTGGCTTATCCACACTTGGCGCGCAACCCGATTCATCAAGCGATGCCAGCTCTGGATGCTCTAACAAATGAGCACTGGGATGCGGGCAACGACTTCTTCCCCGCTACCAGCTTTCAAATTTCTAACTTCCGGGCAGGTACCGGGGCGACTAATGTGATCCCGGGCGACGTCGAAGTAGTCTTCAACTTCCGCTACTCCACCGAAGTCACCCACGAAATGCTACGCGCTCGCACTGAAGCGATTTTGGATCAGCATGGCCTTGAGTATCACATCGACTGGACACTCAACGGCGAGCCGTTTTTAACCGCCGAAGGCAAGCTGGTGGATGCCGCGATTCGCGGAGTAGAAGCTGTCACCGGCGAACGCCCTAAGCTCTCTACCAGCGGTGGCACCTCCGATGGCCGCTTTATCGCCACCCTTGGCGCCCAGGTCGTCGAGCTCGGCCCGCTCAACGACACGATTCATAAAGCCAATGAGCGCGTGCTCGCCAGCGACCTAGATACGCTAAGCCGCATCTACGAGGCCACTCTTCAAGCGCTGCTAACGACCAACGAGGTAAGCGTATGATGGAGCGGTTTCCAGATATTGAGGTGTACCTTGCACAGGTCGCCCTGGATGATATTAATGCATGGCTGCAGGATGCGCTGAACGCCCCGCCACTTAGCCCCGCAGGTAAAGGCAAGTGGAACACCCGTGGTCAGCATGAAGGGGAGGCAGTGCCGGTGCTGTTAGTAGACCGCGCCGCCGACGGTTTTGCCAGCCTGTGGTTTGATAGCCACCACACGCCGTGGCATACCGATCAAGAGTGCGCCCAGCACGCCGCCGAAGCGCTACAAATTGAGGTACGCTGCTCGCTAGGTGGTTGGCACCCAGGCGATGACCCTGACCGCTTCTGGCAAGTGTTGCCAGGGGGGCAAGAAAAAGCCATTGAGTGGCCAGATTCGGGTCGTTAAACGCAAAACCCCCGCATGCGCGGGGGTTTGCTATTTCAGCAACTGCCTGAAAAATTACTCAATAATACTTACATCGTCGGCTTGTAAGCCGCGTTCATTCTTAATCACGTGATAGCGAACAATCTGACCCTCGGCCAGCATGCGTGGGCCACGGCCACGAATCGCGCGAAAGTGAACAAACACATCTTCACCGTTATCGCGAGTAATAAAGCCGTATCCTTTATTGGTATTAAACCACTTCACCTCTCCCTCTTCGCGGCCATCATTGGGGTCGATGATATCTTCCTCTTCCTCATCATCTTCCACCATAGGCGCCGCCTGGGGCTGGCGGGGTGCGGGCTGTGCACGGGCTATATCTGCTTTTACCACCATAGGCGGCGCCAGGGCAGCAGCGGCTAAAGTACCGATAAACAGCACGGCAAAACAACCCAACGCGACGGCAATATAAGCACCATTAATACCCGCCGCTAACAACTGCTCAGCCAGCAACGCATCCGTTAAATGAACAATCCCCGCCAGCAGCAGCGGCGTGGGGGCGGCAAGTAAGACACTGATGAAGAAACAGCGAAAAACAACTTTTGGATTCATAGATAATAAAAGCTCTCTTGTTGTATGGGTAACAGACGAAGGACAATACTCGGACTACAAGGCCCATTCCTAACAGTACCGAGCATACTACACAAGGTAACGATGTTATCATGACAAACGACTTATCGCCCGCTGAGCTAACTCAACGTTTTGAATCTTTAGAGAGTCGCTTAGCGTATCAAGAGCATTGGCTGGACACTCTTGACCAAGCGGTTGCCCAGCAAGAGCGCCGTTTAGAAAAACTGGAACAGCTAAGCGCCCTAATGCGCGAACGCCTTCGCGAGCAGCATCAGGCGCTACAAGCAAGCGACTCCCAAGGCTCCTCTCGCCCAGAAGACGAAATACCGCCCCACTACTAATACTCACTGGCTAATACTCACTGACGAGCATCCAAGCTCGCAGGTCGTTGCCGTTGGTTTAGTTTTAAACGTTGTTTAACACATCGGCAGGGCTGACGCTTTCCAGACCGAAGGCCTCTGCCACCGCTTCATAGGTGATATTGCCATTGTGCACGTTAAGCCCCGGCAAGAAATGGGCGTCATCCTTAAGCGCTTGCTGCCACCCTTTATTTGCTAGCGCCAGCACAAAGGGAAGTGTGGCATTCGTTAGCCCCAAGGTGGATGTACGCGCCACTGCGCCCGGCATATTGGCCACACAGTAGTGAACAATGCCATCCACCATGTAGGTTGGCTCAGCGTGAGTGGTGGGCCTGCTGGTTTCAAAACAGCCTCCCTGATCGATCGCAACATCGACTAGCACGCTGCCCGGCTTCATATCCGCCAGCATTGCGCGGGTAATCAGCTTGGGAGCCGCCGCACCCGGTATTAGAACGGCCCCTACAATCATATCGGCTGTTTTTACCGCATGATCCAGCGCATCCGCCGTAGAGTAGACGGTCTTAATTCTCCCCTGGTAGCGGTCGTCTAACACTTCCAGCCGAGCAATCGATTTATCGAGAATCGTGACATCGGCTCCTAAGCCAAGCGCCATGCGCGCTGTGTTCTCGCCCACCACGCCGCCGCCAATTACTGTGACGCTGCCTGGCGCCACACCTGGCACTCCTGGCAGCAGCACACCAGAGCCGCCCTGCGCCTTCTCCAGGCTATGCGCCCCCGCCTGCACCGCCATACGGCCCGCTACGGTGCTCATCGGCGCCAGCAGCGGCAGGCCACCTTTAGCATCGGTAATTGTTTCATAGGCAATACAGGTAGCGCCGCTCTCCACCAGGCCATGGGTCAGCGACTTTTCAGCGGCTAAGTGCAGGTAGGTAAACAGGGTGTGATTAGGTGTTAGCCGCGCCACCTCTTCGGCCTGCGGTTCTTTAACCTTTAAAATCAGCTCGGCACTTTGCCATAGCACTTCTACATCCGCTTCTATCTGGGCACCAGCGGCTTCATAGTCGCTGTCGCTAAATCCTGCGCCCTCTCCTGCAGCGGCTTGAACCAACACCGTATGCCCATGCTCGGCTAGCTCGCGCGCCCCAGTAGGCGTTAGTGCTACGCGATATTCATGGTTTTTAATCTCTTTTGGTACGGCGATTTTCATGGGCGTTTTCCTTTTCAGCAGAAGATCAAAATAAGGAGCGTCCGCAATAAACGATAAATAGACGCTGATAGGAAAGTTACCGCACTGATTGCGTTAACCACCACCCCAGCACAGAAAAACAAAAAAAACGCCGGTTAAGGCGCTTTATAGAAGGAAAATATAGTGACTAACGGCTCTAAGCAAAAAAATCATCGCCTAATCGCGACACGACTCTGCTACCACTGCGCCGCCATAGCAGTGCAGGTACTCTTCTGGCAGCCGCTTAGGGCGGCCGCTCGAAAGTGCAACACAGGCAAACCGGGTGCGCGCGTTTAGTAGCGTTTTTTCATCATCCACACGCTTTAACTGAAAGCGGCGCGTTAGGCTAAATCGCCCATCGCACGCCACAATCCATGTCGCAAGCTTGAGCGCATCGCCCATGAAGGCAGGCGCCAGGTAGTCCAGCTCATGGCGATGCACGACCATCGCTCGGTCAAGCGCACGATAACGCTCAAGAGAAAGCCCCAACGCCTCGGAGTGGGCCCAGCTGACTTGTTCAACCCAGCGTAAATACTCGCCGTTATTGACATGCTGGTAGGCGTCGATCGCCTCTTGGGTCACGTGGATATCGATCACAAAAGGATCCGGCAGCGCCCACTCCATTGTCTCCTCCTTGCCTTATCGCCCTACATTGGCCGCCTGCTGACAGGTTTAATCACGAAACACTCGCACGCCTAACGCTTTTAGATACGAGGTTTCAGGAATAGCCGGGTGCACCGGATGGTCAGGCCCCTGGTGGCCCTGGAAAATCACCTGGCCGTGACGATCTTGGTGACGCACCGCACCGCGCACTACGTCAACCAAGCGCTCAGGCGCGAGGTGCATGGAGCACGAGGCTGAAAGTAACAAGCCATCGCGACCCAATAAGCGCATCGCTTCACGGTTTAAGCGGGCATACGCGCGCTCACCATTGGGAATGTCTTTGCGTTTTTTGATAAACGCAGGCGGATCAAGAATCACCACGTCGAACTGTTCGCCGTCGGCTTTCAGCGCCGCTAGGGCCTCAAACGCATCGCCCGCACCCACCGCGACCTGCTCCTGAACACCGTTTAGCTCGGCGTTACGCGCCACTTGATCAAGCGCTGAGGCAGAGGAGTCGACGCACAGCACCTCCGATGCACCGCTAACTGCCGCCTGTACTCCCCAACCGCCCACGTAACTAAATACATCCAGCACGCGCTTGCCTGCCACATGGCCATTCAGCCACGCACGATTAACCCGGTGGTCGAAGAACCAGCCGGTTTTTTGGCCGTTAAGCACCGGCACGGCAAACTGCACACCGTTCTCTTCTAGCAGCACTTCATCGGGCAGTGTGCCTTTCACAACGTCAACGTGAGCTTCCAGGCCTTCCTGACGACGGCCGCCCGTATCATTACGGAAGACAATGGCACTGGGCTTAATAACTTTTTCCAGGGCGTCGACAATATCTTCCGCCAGTGCCTGCATACCCGCTGTATTAAGTTGCACCACGACCACATCGCCAAAACGGTCAATCACCAAGCCCGGTAGCAGATCACCTTCACCGTGAATCAAACGGTAAAACGGCTTATCAAACAGGCGTTGGCGTAGGGCCAACGCTTGGTTAAAGCGGTGTATAAACAACGAACGGTCTAAACGCATTTCCGGGTCGCGAGACATCACCCGCGCACAGATGAGCGAGTGCGGATTAACGTAGGCCACCCCAAGGGTTTTACCGTTCGATGCTTCAATGAGTGCAGGCTCACCTGCGGCAAAATTTTTCAGCGGCGTCTCTTTAATATCTACTTCGTTAGAGTAGATCCATAGATGGCCCGCTTTTAGGCGGCGGTCGGCATCTTTGTTCAGGCGCAGGCGTTGAGTCACAACAATCTCCAAAAGAGCAATCTCACAAAGCACATAGACTCTGAAAGCACAGACAAACAGTAAAAAAAGCGGTCGTTAACGCTGACAGCCGGGACAAAACACACTAGCGCGCTGACCAAGGGTAATGCGTCTAAGCTCCGTGCCACAGCGTAGGCAGGGCTGCCCATGACGCCCGTACACATTGAGTTGCTGGGCAAAGTAGCCCGGCTCACCCTGGCCGCTAACAAAATCACGCAGTGTGGTGCCGCCCTGGGTAATCGCCGCCGCTAATACGTCTTTAACCGCAGTAGCAAGCGCCTGATAACGCGCTAGGGAGATACGCCCTGCCGCGCGACGCGGGTCAATGCCCGCCATAAACAGTGCCTCGGCTGCATAGATATTACCCGCGCCAACCACCACGCGGTTATCCATCAAAAAGGGCTTCACCGCAACGCGCTTATTACGTGACGCGTTATACAACCAGCGGCCGTTAAACGCGTCGCCTAACGGCTCTGGCCCAAGGTGCGCCAAGCGTTTATCTAGGCTGCCATCACCCTGCTGCCAATCAACAAAACCAAAGCGGCGTGGGTCGTGATAACGCAGCACGTAACCCGAGGTAGTCACCACGTCCACATGATCATGTTTTTTCGGCAAATCCCCCACGCGAGCGATGCGCAAGCTGCCCGACATGCCTAGGTGCCACAATAGCGTGGCACCCCCTTCAGGCACTACCAAGGGGATTTGTAAGTACTTGGCCCGGCGTTTTAACACACCAACCCGCGCCCCTACCAGTCGCTCAACAAGATCATCAGGCAC
>NZ_AHBC01000062.1:0-6955 GCF_000236625.2 Halomonas sp. GFAJ-1 | reverse complement strand
TATAATTACCTTAATATCTTTAAAAAAGGCTAGCTGATGATAAAAGTTGCTATATTTGTTGATATTCAAAATGTTTATTACACCGTCCGAGAAGCGTACGGCAAAAACTTTGATTACAACATGTTTTGGGCCAAGGCCACCGCTAATAGAAGCGTTGTAAACGCTTTTTGCTATGCCATTGATAGAGGTGATCAAAAACAGCGGGAGTTTCAAAACATACTCAGAGCGATCGGCTTTAATGTAAAACTGAAGCCTTTTATACAGCGCTCAGACGGTTCCGCCAAAGGGGATTGGGATGTAGGCATTGCGCTAGACGCCATGGAATACGCCGAACAGGCCGATGTTATTGTGCTGGTATCAGGCGACGGTGACTTTGACCTTTTAGTCAACAAAATTCGTACCAAATATGGTAAGAGAGTCGAGGTGTATGGCGTTCCTCAGTTTACCGCTGCCACACTAACGCATGAGGCCAGTCAGTTTATCGCCATAGATAAAACATTTTTATTAAATTAAATAAACAATGTATTAGCTGTATTAGCTGTAAAACATAGGCCGATTTTTCGACGCAACAACCGTGCCAACTTTCCACAGGGCTTTACCGTTTAATTGCCAACTGTAACGCGCTCGTCTATGTTAGTACTATAACGAGGTTGGTACTGAGAAATGCCTGATTACATCCTGCCCAGCACTGGCTTTCTCGCTCATCTCTAAGTCTCTTTTTCGAAACAATACTGACTGCGGCTTAGTTCACCTGATGCGCCCAATGTTGGTGCAGTCAGTCTGGGTTAACCAGCATAGGAGAACACCGAATGTCGATAACATCAGAAAAGCAATTACCCGAAGCCGTCGCGGCGTGGCGCGACCCTGAAATGGACTCGGTGAAAGGCACCGAAACCCCTAAAGACCCCAACAAAGGCTATATTGCCCTGCTTGGCTGGAGCGTGAATGCGATTAAAGCGGCGCAAAAATTTGACCGCCGCTATGTCGTTGTAGCCCCAGAGTGGGCCGAAGATTTCTGTACCGCTAACAATATTCCCTATATTTCCTGGAATTTTGTGCGACTGAATGATCGTTCCATGGAGATCGCCGAGCGGCTGAAAGCCGAAGGCGTTGACGTTGCCATCCCGCTATTTGAAGAAACCGTGGAATGGTCTGGCGCGATCAACTCTGTCCTTATGGATAGTCCTCGCATGTACGGGCAGTCTATTCTGTTCCGCGATAAGGCGTTGATGAAACGCCGTGCTCAGCTTGGCGGCATCCGCGTTGGGATCTTTGAAGAAGCGCACGAGAAAGAAGATATCGTCCGTTTTATGAAGCGCGTCAACCAGACTCTGCTCAAGCTAGACGGTGATCCAGACGACCCGATTCACGTCAAAGCCTTCGATAAAGCTGGTTGCCTTGGCCACCGAATGATCCGCACGCTGGAAGAAATCGACAACATTCCGGACGAAGAGTATCCGCTGTTGATGGAAAGTCATCTAAGCGGCTGGGAATTTGCCGTTGAAGCCTGGATACACGATGGCAAAATCCAGTTCCTGAACATTTCGGAATACGTAACGCTGGGCTATTCAGTATTCGTACCTGCTACTGCGGAACTCGAAAGCTGGCGTAACGCAATTACCAAGCAGATCGAGCTACTGATCAAAACGTTCGACATTCAGTTTGGCCTGATTCACCCCGAGTACTTCGTGACCGCTGACGGTGAGATGTACTTTGGCGAGGTCGCCTACCGCCCACCCGGTTTCAAAGCCTTCGAACTGATTGAGAAAGCCTATGGTTTCAACGCTTACCAGGCATCCATGCTGGTATTCGACCCGAAAAGTACCAAAGAAGAAGTCGCTGCCTTCTTCCCCAAAGAAGTGGTGGATGCGAAAGGCTACGCCGGTTGCTTTGGTGTGTACCCACGCCGTCGCGTCGTCAGCCAACTGGTAATGCCCCCAGAGTGTGTAGATCACCCCTATTTCGAGTCGCACGAACTGGTCGCACCAACCGAGGAGACGGTGCCTGACCGCTCAGCCTTCGGCACACATTGGGGCTTAGTCTTCTTTTTTGGCGACGATCCCATCGTCATGCGGGATCTGCTCAAAGCCCAAGAGGACTTGGACTTCTACGTTTAGCAATTCGCTTACGTAATACGCTGCACGTTGGGCGCGTCTATCTTTATCAGGGGCATTTTAGCTTTTGATACTGGTAGACGCGCCCTTACTTGTGCCAGTCAGCACACTATTTTCAACGGGTAAGCGAAGGCCTTTACATGGCGTCTGTGCATACCTGGATTTCATCCGCCATCTGGCTAAGCAATGCATCGTAGAGCCCAGCACCGGTCGTCAAACCAGCGCCTATAGGGTCCATTACGCCAATATAGGCATCGGTATCGCCAAAAATATTATTAACGATTTGCGGATTGAATTGCGGTTCACTGAATACACAGTGAATGCCCTGTTGGCTGACGAGTTTCTGCAGCGCCTCAATGCGTGCCGGGCTGGGTGAGGAGGCATCGCCGATCGAAATAGCAACGGCCGCTCTCACATCAAAGGCATTTTCAAAGTACTGATAAGCGTCATGAAAGACAATGAAACGCGTATCTCCACTGTCCGCTAGGCGTTGTTTTATATCGTGTGCAAGTGTATCGAGTTCCTGTTTACTTTGGTCTGCATTTGCAAGGTAGTAATCTGCATTATCAGGGTCCAGTTCTCCCAGCTGCTGCGCGATGGCATCCAGCCAAACACGTGCATTAGCAGGGTCTAGCCAGCCATGGGGATCTTCACCATCATGAGCATGGTCGTGGTCGTGGTCGTGGTCGTGGTCGTGGTCGTGGTCGTGGTCGTGGTCGTGGTCGTGGTCAGCCACATCAAACGTGGCACCTTCACGATATTCAAACCGATTAATCCCAGGCACACGCATTAATTCTAGGTGCTTGGCGTCATCCGCTAAGTTGGTAATCGGCGTCGACAGCCAAGGGGTTAAATCATTGCTCACCCACACCACTAAATCAGCCTCGTCCAACACGGCGGCTTCTGAAGGCCGCAGCGAGTAACCGTGCGGTGATGCGCCGGGCTGGATAAAAAGTTCAGCGGTGCCACGGTCTCCCATTACTTTAGTCACCAGTGAATGCACGGGGGGTATATCCACCGCCACTCTTGGAGCCTCCGCTAAAGCGGCCAGGGAAACAGTTGTTAAGAGTGGCAACGAGCAAAGTACCAAACCATATTTCATCTATTATCTCCTAATTATCAATTAATTAAGTAAAAAATTACTGCTTTTCTGATCATTTACATCGCCGCTGGAGATGCTATGCCTTGCACTTTATATTATGTTATAACATAACAATTTGCGATCAAGCGAGAGTTCCAACCCGATGTCTCCATCGATGAAACTTAGCACTCCCCTCTTGCGCGCTAATCAGCTAAGCGTCCAGATAGGTGGTCAGCAAATTCTTGAAGACATCAATTTGGCGCTGCACCGTGAAGAAATCGTGACGCTTATTGGCCCTAATGGGTCTGGCAAATCGACACTGGTGAAAACATTAATCGGCGCTATTAAGCCGACGGCAGGCAGCGTTTCCATCGATGCTAAACGACGTATAGGCTATGTACCTCAACGGCTCCACCTGGATCCGACGTTGCCCATGACTGTGTCTCGTTTTATGAATCTCCCACACCACCATCAACGGATCGATGTGCAGCAAGCATTAGCTAATGCTGGGGTTGAAACACTGGGCAAAGCCGCTATGAGCCAGTTATCTGGAGGGCAATTTCAACGGGTGCTACTGGCCCGAGCACTGATCTCAAAACCCGACATCTTGATACTCGACGAGGCAACGCAAGGCTTGGATCATCGGGGCACTGCTGACTTCTACAAAAAAATTGAAGAAGTGCGCCAGACTTATCGTTGTGCCGTATTGATGGTGAGCCATGACTTGCATGTGGTCATGCGCACCGCTGATCATGTGCTCTGTTTGAACCGCCGCATTTGTTGTGAAGGCAAACCCGAGCGTGTTGCCTCCTCCCCGGACTATCAAGCCTTATTCGGTGACCAGACAGCCCAGACGTTAGCCGTCTACCAACATAAGGAAGCGGCTCATGCTGGATGATTTCATGTGGCGCGCGGCGCTCGCCGGTGTGTTTGTGGGGCTTGCGGCAGCTCCGCTCGGCTGCTTTGTGGTGTGGCGGCGCATGGCGTATTTCGGCGATGCCACAGCGCACGCTGCTATTCTGGGCGTTGCAATGGCATTAATGTTTAATCTATCCATTTTTGCAGGCGTTTTAATCGTTTCCCTTACCATGGCAGCCAGCGTAACGATGCTCAGCGGACGCGGCTATGCGATGGATACCCTGCTAGGCGTGATGGCACACTCAGCCCTAGCAGTTGGATTAGTCGCCGTTTCGTTTATCTCAGGCATCCGCGTGGACCTCAATGCGTATTTGTTCGGCGATATACTGGCCGTGGGCAAAGATGATTTATGGATCATCGGGGGCGGCACCTTACTGGTGCTAGGGTTGCTATTTTGGCGTTGGTCAGCCCTATTAACCGCCACGCTCAGCGATGAATTGGCACATGCTAGCGGCATTCAGCCACGCAGAGAGCAGTTGGCACTTACACTCTCTCTCGCGGTGGTGGTCGCCGTGGCACTCAAGGTAGTGGGCGCACTGCTAATTGCTGCGTTGTTAATCATCCCAGCGGCTACCGCCAGACCTTTTTGCCGCACGCCGGAAATAATGGCCCTGGTGGCGGCCGCTATCGCAACGCTGTCGGTAACATCGGGCCTCAAGGCCGCTTATTTTTTTGACACCCCGACCGGGCCAACGATTGTCACCTTAGCCGCTGCCTTGTTTCTATTATCAACAATTGCCAACCAAGGTTGGCAATACATAAGACAGCGTTAGCCACCCGGGATGAACATCGACGTACTGCCGATATCTCCTCGAGCCGTGCTTAACATGGAGAAACGGTTATGACTGCCAAAGAACACGGCAAGATAGAACGAAAACTTGTTGCAACCCTGACACACGCCTGTGAAAAAGCGAAGTATCAACTGCCCGGATTTGAATGGCTGACCCATCGCGTCGACTACCAACATTTCCCTCAAAGTTTAGTAGTAACCTGGGTCTTCGACACCAGTGCAAACCTTTCAAAAGCGCTCAATAGCAATGCCAAGCAGCTAATGCTGGAACTAACGGCTACGGTGTTATACGAGTCGGACATCGTCATCGACGACATTGCTCAGCACGTCGATTTTGACAGCGAGCAAGCGTGCCTTCGCACACATAACGGTGATTGGAAACGCCGGCTACGTCTCACAACGACGAGGCATTGATGGCTAAGAAAATCGAAAGCCCCTGTTTGTCCACCTGTCAGCTCAAGGGCGGGCTATGCACCAGCTGTGGCCGTAGCGTTGAAGAGATACGTCAGTGGAAATCCATGAAACGTCCTGAAAAAGTGACGGCCCTAAAGCGCGCTAATCAACGACGCAAATAGCTAAATAGCTGTAAAAATCACAAATGAAACGCATGGGGGACGGCACTAACCTAGGGTTTATATAGGGTAATAGGGCTATTACTTGGATTTTGCTGCGCTATTCATCACTGCCATATTCTTTCTAAGCCACCATAAAGCGACTATGTTTGCGCAATCGCCCACCAATCAAACTCCATTAGGCCCTCTTCAGGTAACTTCAGGCGAAAGTGAAAAAGAAGGGCTTCAATCTGTGCCCAACCATTATAAGAGACTTCATAACGTCCGGCCATGACTGTGCACAGCTATTGCACAGGCAAATTTAGCAGATTTAACTACTCATACACCCACTAAAAATAACTTCTGAAAGACCCCCATTACGTTCGCAAGCGCACAGTACGTGCGTGCATTAAGGCGCATCCTAAGGTTTTGCATGGCAAAGGAGACCATATGGCGTCATCTTCAGTTAGCTACAGCCGTCTAACCAACTTGAATGAATTCGGCAATAACCCCGGGTCGTTGCACGCGGATATCTATATCCCCAAGAACTTTTCCAAGAACGGACCGCTCGTTGTCGTGCTACACGGCAGCACTCAGTCGGCAGAGGGCTATGACCGCGGTTCAGGCTGGTCAGAACTCGCCGACGAATGCGGGATAGCGCTCCTGTATCCCGGACAAAGAAAAACCAATAACCCCCTTAGTAGCTTCAACTGGTTCAAGTCTGGCGACACCCGCCGTGGCAGCGGCGAACCACTCTCTATCTTTCATATGATTGAGCAGGTCGTTGAGGATCACGCCATCGACCCGCTGCGCGTATTTATCACGGGGATGTCCTCAGGAGGCGCCATGGCATCTGTCATGCTGGCAACCTACCCAGAGGTGTTTGCGGGAGGCGCGATCATCGCCGGGTTACCCTACCGAAGCGCGGACAACCTGATGGAAGCGATGGTGCGCATGAAAGGGGTTGGTGGTCCGTCAGACAGTAGGCTCAACTCCCTTGTGCGCGGCGCCTCGACCTTCGAAGGCCCCTGGCCAACGATTTCGGTTTGGCATGGCGGCAGTGATTCAACTGTCGACAACGCTAATGCCGACGCCATCGTCCGGCAGTGGCAGGCTATTCACCAGGTTGAAGGCCCACCGACACGGGTCGAAGACGTCGTCGGCTTCCCTCGGCTGGTCTGGTGCAACGAGGCGGGGCAGGAGGGCATCGAAGAGTACATCATCGGAGGTATGGGTCACGGCACGCCTATCATGGCCAGTGGCGAGAAGGGGCTTGGGGAAGAAGACAAGTACATGCTGGAAGTCGGCATTTCCTCAATCCGTCACATAGCATATTTCTGGGGACTTTCTTGATTTGTGGGGGCTTACTTAACAGAGGAGGTGTGCTGGATAACCATTAAAGTTTGCTAACAACTTGGCGTGATAGGCAAATAGCTCCTACGTTATTGAAAAGACAACGGAGAAAAAATGATGGAAGCTCTTGCGAGAAAGCTGGGCCTCA
>NZ_AHBC01000063.1:0-1481 GCF_000236625.2 Halomonas sp. GFAJ-1 | reverse complement strand
TGCCCAGTAACAGTGGACACCTCAAGAATGTAATACGCTACGATGAGGTGAACAATRGCAAGATCGACGACATCAATGAAGAAAAAATCCTATACCCGTTATTCAGATGCCTATCGGCAAGAAGCGTTAGCGCTTGCTGATCGCATAGGCGTCGCTGCAGCGGCTCGTGAACTGGGCATACATTCGAGTCAGCTTTATCAGTGGCGTTCTAAGGTTCAGCAACAACAAGATACATCGGAGCGAGAGCGGTCACTGGCAGAAGAAAACGCTCGCTTGAAGCGACAGTTAGCCGAAGCCAATGAAGAGCTGGCCATCACAAAAAAGGCCGCGGTGTACTTCGCGAAGAGCCTGAAGTGAAGTACGCCTTTATCCATCGTCATCGTCAGGCTTTCAGCGTTCAACGTATGTGCCATGTTGTTGGGGTCGCTCGAAGCGGCTACTACGCTTGGCGGCAGCGCGAGGGGGCTCGTCTCCAAAACGCAGCCAGCAAGCCATTATCGATCAGCGCGTGGCCAAGGCTTATCACCAACGTAAGGGTCGCTCAGGCGCCCCGAGATTAACGCTAGACCTGCGAGATGATGGAATGCCGATCAATCGTAAGACGGTGGCTGCCAGCTTACAACGCCAAGGCTTGCGCGCTAAAGCAGCCCGCAAGTTCAAGGCAACCACGAACTCTCGGCATTCACTGCCAGTGGCGCCAAATCTACTAGAGCAAAACTTCATGGCTTCAGCTCCCAATCAAAAGTGGGTGGGTGATATCACATATTTGGCGACGGGCGAAGGCTGGCTTTACCTGGCCGTGCTCATTGATCTTTACTCTCGTAAAGTGGTTGGTTGGGCAATGAGTGAACGTATGACAGCCGACCTCGTTTGTGATGCGCTGCAGATGGCGTTATGGAAACGCAAAATGCCCAAAAGCGTGATCGTCCATTCTGATCGAGGCAGTCAGTACTGTTCCATGCTTTACCAATCACTACTGACGCGGCATGAGCTCAAGTGCAGCATGAGCGCCAAAGGCAACTGCTATGATAATGCTTGTGCCGAAAGCTTCTTCCACAGTCTCAAAGTTGAAGCGATCCACGGAGAGCAGTTTAAAACGCGGGATACGATGAGACGCCAAGTGTTTGAATACATCGAACTGGACTACAACAAGCAACGGCGACACAGTGCTATTGGGATGATCAGCCCAGAGGTCTTCGAAGCCCGAATGATCGCTTAAACCAGTGTCCACTGTTGCTGGGTAAGATCAGATTTGCTCCACCAGATCCATCGCCTGTTGCCAAACTCGCAACTCCTGATGCTTCCTCATTCCCCCCCCCTCACTTCTCAGCAACCTGAATCGCCCCAGGTTTCGTAGACACCTCCAGGCCTTATACTAAAGGTATCTAGGAGGAACCATGAGCTATCCCCGCTACACTGAAGAATTCAAAATCGAAGCCGTCAAGCAGGTGGTAGAGCGCGGCCATCGCGTGGCCGAGGTC
>NZ_AHBC01000064.1:0-1294 GCF_000236625.2 Halomonas sp. GFAJ-1 | reverse complement strand
AACCACAGCAGAATGCCTACATTGAACGCTACAATCGAACAGTCCGTTATGATTGGTTGAGCCATTATCTGTTCGACTCAATCGCTGAAGTACAGGATTTTGCCACACGCTGGCTCTGGACGTACAACCACGAGCGACCGAACATGGCATTGGGTGGGATAACACCCAAACAGAAGGTGACTATGGCTGCCTAACCAACTCTACTTATCGCCCCGGTTATAAATGGGGGGATTACCCTAAAGCCAAAGTGGCGAGCTATTAGGGAGAAGTGTTTCATAAGTGCAGAGTTGTCAATTGATGGAAAGGAGTTTCTTCCAATCAAAGCCGGCATTGAGCCCACTCACAACCTAGAAAGCTTCATTACTAGATTAATCCACGTGCCAGGTTTGCGTGGCAATCCAGAGCGAACATATAAAATTGCAGCCTCAGAAGATGTATATCCGGGTTCGTTTGAAAAGTATGTTGCCGGAATTATTAGTGATTGGACGAGGTTGGTGAAATACAAAAGCAAGTACGACATTCTAAAAGAACAGCTATTTGAATTGGGTTTGGCAAGCAACATCAAGGCTTCAAAAGTAGACGATACAAGCGTTGAAATTCAAGTATCAAGGAATAAATCCGGAAGCGAGACTGATTGTGTGAATATTGCTGATGTTGGCTTCGGTGTATCGCAGACAATTCCAGTATTGGTTGCTTTAATTGGAGCTAAGAAGGGTCAGTTTGTATATATTGAACAGCCTGAGTTACATCTTCATCCGAAGGCGCAATTCAAAATGGCATCAATTATTGTGTCGGCAATCAATAGGGGGGTACGGGTAATTATAGAAACGCATAGCTCAATACTCATAAGGGGTATTCAACTAGCTGTCGTTAAGAAACAATTGGATTATAAAAAAGTTTCGCTAAATTGGTTTACCCAAAATAGTGAAAGTGGCGAAACAGATGTTGCTAAATCTGGTCTTGATGAACGAGGGGCATTCGGTGATTGGCCAGAAGATTTTGATGACACCAGCCTCACTGCTGAGCAAATGTATCTAGATGCAGTAGAGGAATCCTTTTGTGAGTAAAATTACACTTTCCTTTGTAATTGATGCGGATGTAGCGCGTTCATCAGGCACATCTGAACACCCTATTTCCAGTGGTTCTAGGTTTTGTACGAAAAGCCTTATCTGCTAACTTTACCTATGCAAAAGCAGCATAGGGGAAAACAATGGTCGGACGTTACGAGATTTCTGATGACGGCTGGGCACAGATCGAAGATATCGTGGCTCCTCCTCAAACCATGGGCAGACCC
>NZ_AHBC01000065.1:0-3079 GCF_000236625.2 Halomonas sp. GFAJ-1 | reverse complement strand
GATTTATTCAACACGCGAAGCAGCTAGATGTGACGTGTTCAATTATATTGAAATGTTTTACAACCCAAAGCGCCGACACGGCACAAGTGATAACTTGTCACCGGTTGAGTATGAAAGGCGTTACTTTAAGAGCCTAACGGGTGTCTAGAATATCCGGGGCGATTCAGAGCTATAATCACCAGGCAGATTCTGTAAGTACTCCACCACAATTTTTTGTAAAATGAAAATTCATTAGGCTGTAGAACCAATTTCAGAAGAGCACCATAAGGATTTGCTCTTCAAGTTAATTTCTTTGTGGCACAGCTCACTCAGTTCATAGAACCGTTCTGACTCAGCCTTGTACTCGACTAAACTCTCTATCAAGCCTGCATAGTGCTGAAGCTTGCTAGCGCATATAGCAAGTGTAGCAATACTGGGCTCACTCCCCTTGAATCTTAACGTCCTGAGATAGCACTCACTACGTCCTAGCCAGTCCATACAAAACTCACTCTCACTCGAAACCACCCCCATTCCACGCAAGAGTAAAAATACATCACCTAGAATCTTTTTTGACACTTAATTACCTCCCGTTGATAAATAACTAAAGATACTATGCAACCACCCATTGCAAGTATTTATCTGAACAAGGGCTCCATTCAAAGGCATTGAGTCTGCCAGCTATGCTGTTGCCGACAGAACTTGCCGCCCACTTTGCTTAATCAGAGGCAATTTCAGCAGAAGAGGAACAAGATAGGAGGCTGACTTAGTCAGTACCTTGTATGTGTTGAAGTGGAAAGTGTTTGTCTGCTTCAGCATTGCGTTGCGAACAACTCACCACACGTAAAGGTAACAGCGTAACCCCACCAACACCAGCCTAGCTGGTTGTGTGCAAACACTGACAGAGGAACTCACAGAAAGTCCATTGTCACTAGTGAGGCGCAAAGCCTCACTATGAC
The DNA here is from genome assembly GCF_000236625.2 of Halomonas sp. GFAJ-1. Classification (NCBI taxonomy): domain Bacteria; kingdom Pseudomonadati; phylum Pseudomonadota; class Gammaproteobacteria; order Oceanospirillales; family Halomonadaceae; genus Halomonas; species Halomonas sp. GFAJ-1. Next base: position 2,144 of record NZ_AHBC01000065.1, on the reverse strand, counting down.
TTCAGAATCTACAGAAAGCCCCCGAGTTAATAAAACAAAAAGAGCGCTGATTCATTTGTGAGAGACAGCGGAGCTGTTTCGAAGCAAATGCAGCATGCGCTTGAGGAACTGCGTAGCAGTGACACAACAGCCAAATCACAAATGTAAGAAAATACATAATACCTTACATTACCGCATAAACCACTGAAATCAATAAAGAGAAAAGTACAGCTATATAGCTTGCTCAATTAAAACGTCAGAAAATATACTTATTGAACGATAAATGTACATTTTGTGGAGGAAGGTATGGCGCAGGCAAAGACGCTCAGCAAAACGGAGCTAAAGCGCGTGCTCCAGTACATTGACGCTTGCGAACGCTACAGTGAGCGGAACAGGGCAATGCTGCTGCTCACGCACTGGTGTGGGATGCGCGTTGGTGAGGTTGCCAGTTTGCGGGTGAGCGACGTCGTAAGCGAGGACGGCAGCATTCGCTCAGAGATACGTTTGACAGCGTCACAGACGAAGGGCAAGCGCGCTCGCGTCGTGTACGTGCCTTCTCGCATGCGGAAGGAGCTACAGAACTACGTACAGCGCTCAACGAAGCCCGCTCGCAGCGTTTATCTGTTCAACACGCAAAAGAGCCAGCGGTTCACGGCAAACACTGCTACGCAGCTCCTACAGCGCTTGTACGCACGTGCCGGCATCGAGGGCGCTACTAGTCACAGCGGACGCCGCACGTTCATTACGGAGCTAGCTGGCAAGGGGGTAAGCGTTAGGGTGCTTGCTGAGCTGGCAGGACATCAGAGTATACAAACCACCCAACGCTACATAGATGTGAACGATGACATGCTTCGTAAGGCTATTGAATCTATATAAACTCACAGTTTTTCTAATATTACATAACCATTGTGGAGAATAGCTTCGTGGCTGTCTTTAATAAGAATCCACTTTTCGTCCTCGTTATCATCTTCTTCAACCTCTTCCAGCAATTCCCCTTTTTTGTCTTCGTCTATATCACCGTCAATGTCCCAATAAACATCCATATCGCCTTCAATCGAAATTATATGGAACTTGTAATCATTTAGTTCTAAATCATCCTCATCACTTGGGAGCTCAGATGAATCCGGAAACTCAATTTCTATTTTGGTGAAGTCGTTAAACTCCTCTCGGCGAGCAATGAGTTTAACTCCGTCAACGAGCCTCTCATACGCGTCATAAAAAGCAAGACTATTTCTCCATAATTCCTTTATAAGATAACTTGACATTTTTATTAACTCCTAAATCGTCACAATGGTGCCATCTTCATTTCTGCGATAGTCTGCTAACGCATTTGTTAACCGAATCTCATCGTTCAGATGATAGTATGTCTTCTCTATCTGAGCAACACTAGTACCACACATGTCGGCAATCTGCCTGAAGCTCAACCCACTCATAATTCGCTGCGTTATCATAAAATGACGAAGACTGTAGGGCACCAGGTTTCTGTTCTCTTTATCTTCAATATCTGCCAACTCTACAATCTTATGGAAGTGATAAAGCAATGCACGCTTACTCATTTCTGTTTCACCATCAGTACTAAACACCAACGAGTCGGCTGACAATGGCACTGCAATTTTTTTCAGCCTCTCAAAGTACTGCCCACCTCGGCAATATATAATTCTGCTAGTTCTAACCTTACTAGTCTCTGCACGAACTCTGATTTTCGCCAGCTTTTTTTCTATGCCTTGGCTTTTTACGATATCGATTTCGACATCATTCCATCTAAGCTGACGTTGCTCACCAACCCTCAATCCGCTATTTGCGGCAATCAAAATATAGTGCCTTACAAGCTGTCGCATAATCAGTTCGTCAGCGTCGATTTTTTTATTAGACTTGGCGCAGTATGCTCTCATTACCTTAACAAGCTTATCGTATTCTTCGCTTGTAAAAGTCGCCCTTCTCACAGCCTCATTATTTCTGTCTACCTTGGGGAGCTTGGGAAAATCAAAAGAATCAATGTGAGTGTCGTGCTGCTTGAACAAGTAGCGCATGCAGCTATTAATTGTGCTCTGCTCGTTTTTAAGCGTAACTTGCTTTACATTACCCTTTGACAATTTCATTCTATGATGAAAGTATCCTGCGCAATCAGTCCGCGACAGTTCTTTAAGCTTGGTTTCTTTACCTAT
>NZ_AHBC01000066.1:0-722 GCF_000236625.2 Halomonas sp. GFAJ-1 | reverse complement strand
TATCATAGATGATGGTATTGAAGAGTGTAAGGATAAAGAAATAGCGTTGAAAGATGCACACCTAGTAGATGCTGCATTAGAGGTTGATAAAATAATTGCATCAAATGACAACAGAGCAAGGAATGTCTTTTGTAAATTTTCCCGTATCAATCGGGAGATTTGTGCAGTTTCATGGTTTAACGCTGTATCGGATTCGGAATTTATTATCGGTACAGTAATGGTTGGCGGTTTCATTCCAAATAATTATTCTCTCCGAGAAGAAAATATTGCCTAACAAACCACTACACTCGGAAATTTTACTCGCTCCGCTCGCAAAATTCCGGTGAGTGGAGCGTTAGGCATCAAATATGATCCGTCGAAATTTACTAAATAAAATCACTAAGTAGAACTCATGGCAAAACTGAACGAAAAAAAGACAGAAGCGTTAGTAAAGAAACAGTTAGAGAAACTTGGTTACTTTGACGATGATGATGTCATCGTAGAAGAACAAGCCTCTGATAACCCTGTTATTGAAAAGCTCCTAAAAGTGCTTCGAAGTCAGGCTTTGGGGATGGACGACCAGAATTTATAATCCAGTCAAAAAAAGACCGTGAGTTCATAATCGTTATCGAATGCAAAGCTGATATCAAAAAGCACCAATCAAAGACGTATGATAGAGCCAATGATTATGCAGTTGATGGGGTATTGCATTATGCGAATTTTCTTTGCAGATCATTCAATGT
>NZ_AHBC01000067.1:0-566 GCF_000236625.2 Halomonas sp. GFAJ-1 | reverse complement strand
CGATTAATTTTGTATGGGTTTGGATAAAACCATATTGTTGCTTAATACCAAGTTTTTTAGAATTTGGTATGTTTTGGTTGTCTACTACCTCATGTATTGTATCTAAAGTGTATTTAGGTAAACGATCATCTGGATAGCTAGCATAAGCACCCAAAAATACATCATCTTTAAGTGCAAGAAGAATACCACTCACAATTAAAGGCTTCTCTGCATCGCTTAGATGTGCATAATCCCGTATAAAGTTGTGAAGAGCTTTCGAAAAATCTAATACATCTCTCTCTTTTTGCGCATGAATTTGCGGGTCATATATGAATAAATCGAAGTAATTTTTGTATCCTAGAATCGAGCTAACAGGGTTAGAGCTGGTATCTTCGAGTAGATCAAATTTATTAAACTTTCCCTTTCTAATGATAAGATTTGTAACTTTGAGTTCTGCTCGTGTTTGACCTGATATACCGATTGCAAGAACATTGAATGATCTGCAAAGAAAATTCGCATAATGCAATACCCCATCAACTGCATAATCATTGGCTCTATCATACGTCTTTGATTGGTGCTTTTTGATA
>NZ_AHBC01000068.1:0-1316 GCF_000236625.2 Halomonas sp. GFAJ-1 | reverse complement strand
TACAAGGAAGTGTAGAAATGGATAAAGTAACAGCAGATGAGTATAAGTGGCCAGGTGATGAAAATAAAGGTGCCAGGTTAGCAGGCTTAGGTGGCGACAATTTAAATATTCGTTTAGAGAAAGTTCTTAGCCTTTACGGCCCCCTTAATGAAGAGTCCATAGAAGCCCTGTCCCGCGTGTATAAAAGAGACGTGGAGCTAAAAAAGAACCAGAAGGTTTTTTCGTTATGTAATGAAAAGTCAGATCTTTTTTTAGTAAAAGAGGGCTGGGTTAGCTTGGCGCATGCTGCAATTAAAAGAGGTCAAGATATATGTAATATATTTATGCCCGGCGACATTATTGGGCTGCGTGAGAGTTTTTTTGATAATCATGATGTCGCGATGTTGGCATTAACTAACTGTAAGTTAGAAAGGTTTTCTGTGAGTGACTTGCATCAGCTTTTTAGGGAGCGTGATGAAGTGAGGGAAGCTGCTACCTCTTATGTGCTTGTGAATGACAATATTTCAATCGAACGGCTTAGAAGCTGCACACATCACCGGTCAGAAGAGCGCGTAGCGCATTTTTTACTTGAAGTTTATGAAAGGTTTAAATTTAAAGGGTTGTTAACCAGTAATGTTTTTTCATTTCCCGTGACGCAAAATGTAGTGGGGGAGCTTCTTGGAATGACCAGTGTTCACGTTAGCCGCTGTATGACAGCGCTGGAGCAGAAAAAACTCATTCGTAAAACGCGCAGTAGCATCAAGATAATACAGCCCGAGGAGATGGCAAAAATTACAGATTTTGATAAGGCGTTTGTTTATGGGCATGTGTGTTTGCATTAATGGTTAAGGTAGGGCACTTTGAGAAAGAATTAACCGTTGTTTCGCTGTGGTCTATTGGTTTTCAGATGATAGGTGTATTTTTAATTTTTGTTAAAGTGATTGGGGTTGTGTTTTAAGTGTTTGTTTTTAAACAGTTTTTTAGCGATCTTTTGCGGCCCGCTATTAATTAAATAGTTGATGTTATAACTTGGGTTATAAAGCGGCTACGTGTAGGTTGCAAGCTTGCTTGTAATGGCTACATTAATCGTTGTGCTAAGTTTTCATGAAAATCAGCTTATGCACAACGGAAGTCGTTTATGTTTTAACGGTATTACATTTGGCCTGAAATTTAATCATACAAGGAGTGGATTAGGTTTTGTACGAAAAGTTGGCTCGCAAGCAACGGTCGATGCACGCCACGCATACCATCGCCTTAAAGCTACTTGCCAGCTTTTCATAGCGTGTGGCGATCCGGCGACATTCTTTAAGCCAGCTAAAGCAGCGTTCTATCACATT
>NZ_AHBC01000069.1:0-10764 GCF_000236625.2 Halomonas sp. GFAJ-1 | reverse complement strand
GAAATATCGGCAACGGAATGTGATAGAACGCTGCTTTAGCTGGCTTAAAGAATGTCGCCGGATCGCCACACGCTATGAAAAGCTGGCAAGTAGCTTTAAGGCGATGGTATTCGTGGCGTGCATCGACCGTTGCTTGCGAGCCAACTTTTCGTACAAAACCTAGTCTGAGCGCGTTTATTAAGGCCTACTGGGATTTATAGTTGCCAATAGGCCGTTGTTAAGCGTACTAGTCCCGCGGGGCATTGCGCTGAGCAGGCGATTGTTTAAACGCTGGTGATAGCGTTTTGGGGTCTTGTTCGGCTTTGTGCGCTTTGGCTGCGTCTGCCCACCAGGTTAATTGCCCCAATGTACGGCCAAAATAACTTTCCCAGCGTTCCTGTTCCTGAGCAAATTGCCCATCGTCATTCAGCGCTTCTTGCGCTTTAGGGATATGGATCATTGCAGATACGGGTAAACAACCCAATTCCGATAGAAAGGTGCGCATACCCACTGCAGCGCGTGCGCCTCCCCATTGCCCCATGGAGTAAGTGACGATGGCGCTGGGCTTAAACGCAAACAGGGACGCGCCAAAATGATTTAGTAAATGGCTCAGCGCCGGGCTCATGGAGTGATTATATTCTGGGCTGATCATCACGTAGCCATCGGCTTGTTCAATTTTGCCGGCAAGGGCTTCGAGGTCATCGGGAACCTCTTTTTTTGCATAGGCAAAATGCGGCTTGAATGCTGCGGGTAGCGATAGTGTCAGCGGATCAATAATTTCTGCCGTGGTATCAGGCAGTGAAGAGAGCAAACGCTCACAGGCTTTTGCTACCCGTTCGCCTAAGCGAGCAGGGGCAGGCGGCGTAGAAGTGCGTGTTGAGCCAAGAAAAATAAGATAATGCGCCATAGGTAACGCTCCTTGTTATGTGTTTTCGGGAAAATGCTGGCGGGTTTTGTTAGCAATGCGCACCAGCGCGAGCATCAGCGGTACTTCGACGAGGACACCAACGACTGTAGCGAGCGCGGCACCTGACTGTAGGCCAAACAGCGCAATGGCTGCTGCGACCGCCAATTCAAAAAAGTTGCTGGCACCGATCATGGCGCCGGGGGCCGCGATGTTATGCGGCACGCGCCACGCTTTGGCCCAGCCATAGGCGATAAAGAAGATTAAAAACGTTTGAATAATCAGCGGAATGGCGATCAATACGATATGCAGCGGATTGTTCAGAATCACTTCGCCCTGGAAGGCGAAGAGTAGCACCAGCGTGATAATCAACCCAATCGGCGTAATGGGGCCGACACGTTTCATAAACACGTTGTCGTACCATTCAGTGCCATACTTCGCGATCAGTGTTTTACGGGTGAAATAGCCCGCCGCAAGCGGAATCACGATGTACAGCACCACGGATAAAATAACCGTGTCCCAAGGTACCTGGATGTTCGAAATGCCGAGTAAAAAAACCACCAGCGGTGCAAAGGCAAACAGCATAATCAAGTCATTCAACGCCACTTGAACAAGGGTGTAGGCCGCGTCACCTCGGGTTAGGTAGCTCCATACAAATACCATCGCTGTACAAGGCGCTGCCCCCAGAAGTATGGCGCCCGCTAGATATTGGCTGGCCAGCTCTTCAGGAATGAAGGGCTTGAATATCACCATGAAAAATAGCCATGCAAGCGCAAACATCGTAAACGGCTTGATCAGCCAGTTGACCGTGGTGGTAATGGTCAGGCCTTTTGGCTGGCGGCGTACCCCTGCGATAGCACTGAAGTCAATCTGCGCCATCATGGGGAAAATCATCGCCCAGATTAATACCGCAATGGGTATAGAGACCTGGGCATACTCAAACCGTGATAGCACCTCTGGTACGGCAGGGGCGAACTGCCCAAGTGCAATTCCAGCGACAATGGCAATCGCTACCCATATGGAAAGGTAGCGTTCAAATAGCCCCATATCGGCGCTAGAGGGGGAGGCGTTGTTCTGGGTTGTCATAAAATCACTCCCTGATTAAATGGCGCGTTGGTTGACGCGCTTGGAGACGTCTTCGGCGCTCTCTTTACGTTCAGAGTAGCGGTCGGTTAGCAGATCACTGCGCTCACGAACCAGCAGGGTGAATTTCACCAGTTCTTCCATGACATCCACAATGCGGTCATAAAACGGCGAAGGTTTCATTCGGCCGTTGTCGTCGAACTCCATAAAAGCTTTGGGCACTGACGACTGGTTGGGAATCGTCACCATGCGCATCCAGCGGCCTAAAATACGCAGCTGATTTACCGTGTTGAATGACTGGGAGCCGCCGCACACTTGCATCACGGCAAGGGTTTTACCCTGAGTAGGGCGAACGCCGCCTAGTGCCAGAGGAATCCAGTCAATTTGTGCTTTCATAATGCCGGTCATCGCGCCGTGGCGTTCAGGTGAGCACCACACCATGCCATCGGCCCACTGCGCCAGTGTACGCAGCTCATCCACTTTAGGGTGGCTTGCATCTTCCGCATCGGGCAAGGGTAAACCGCGTGGGTCAAAAATCGTTGTGTCAGCTCCCATTGCATTGAGTAGTCTAGCGGCTTCTGCAACGGCTAATCGGCTGAAAGAGCGTTCACGCAGAGAGCCGTAAAGCAGCAAAATCTTTGGTGCTGGCTGGTCGCTAGGCGGAAGCATCAGCGTTTCATGGTTAGGCACAGTGAAGATGTTGGGGGCTACGTTAGGTAAATCATTTAGCAAAGTCATAGAAGCTCCTAGTTAGGCCAATGTATTCATTAGTCTCTATGATATATGATTTACCATATATTGATAGTCGACCAAAAAGACTCGATTAACAAGCCGCCGTGTCGACTGCGCCTTATGTGGCTAGGAACACTAAAGGACTAGGCGGCTCGCAATTGCTGGGGGGTAGCAGTGTTATGCTTAAGTAGGCTGGGAAGGTACCAGAATCACGGGGCAAGCAGCGCCTTCTAGCAGTGCCTTAGCGGTGCTGCCTAGCAGACGTTCACGTAACCGGCTATGACCCTGTTGACCCACGATAATGAGATCAGCATGCCAAGCGTTGGCCTCGTTAATGATGGCCTGTTTAAACTCGCCAGCAACAATGACGGTATCAAGTTTGGGGATGCGAGCTGCCAGAGCGGTTAGGTGTAGCTGCGCCTCTTCAAATCCGTACCCATCGGTTTCGAGTAGACTTTCAGCGATAATGGCAACGCGATGCTGAAAGTGGAGTGCCAAACTATGAAAAAGGCGTTCGGCTTTACTCGCTGCGGCAGACATATCCGTGGCGAGCACGACCGTCGTATAGCTGCTGCCATGCTTTACGTTAGTGACTGGCTCTAGCCATAGCGGTACGCGAGTGAGGTGGGCGAGGTTAAGTGCAGTGCTGCCAAGTAACATTTCTTGCCAGCGTCCTTGTCCTTGGCAGCCAATGAGAATTAAGTCCACGTCATGGTGTTCGGCGTAGTCCGCCAGCAGCTCGCTGGGCTTACCAGCGTCTACATGATACGTGATGTCCAGGCCTAAATCGTTGAGCGGCTGGGCGTGAACAAGTAGCTGTGCGTAAAGTTGTTCAATATTTTGCTCCGTAGAGGGCGTTGCACTTTTGGGGCTAATAATATGAACAAGACTAACGCGCTTAACACCTTTGGAGCGCAGGCGAATTAAGCGTTGTTCTAAAAGCGGCCAAGCGGGTGAAAAGTCCATGGCAATCATGACATGAGGGAACATATAGCCTCCTAATACCGCTTACCCGTAGTGAACAAGTAGTGAACGAAACGTCGATATCTGGCATTAACTTAATGATAGCGTGGCGCGCTGAGTAGCGCACCACGCATACGGGCTTAGTCGATCAGCTCAACAGCAACCGCTGTGGCTTCGCCACCGCCAATGCAAAGGCTGGCAATGCCGCGTTTGCCGCCCTTCGTGTGTAGGGCGTGGATAAGCGTTGCAATCACGCGTGAACCTGTTGAGCCAATCGGATGCCCCTGGGCGCAAGCGCCTCCAAACACATTTACTTTATCGTGAGGCAAACCAAGGTCATCCATGGCCATCAGCGTAACGACCGCGAATGCTTCGTTAATCTCAAAGAGATCAACGTCGTTAACGCCCCAGCCAAGCTTTTTCATCAGCTTTTCAATCGCCCCTACTGGCGCAATGGTAAATTCGCTTGGGTGGCGGGAGTGGGTGGTATGGCCGAGCATTTTAGCCAGCGGCTTCACGCCATGGCGCTTAGCGGCTTCGTGGCTGGCCAAAATAAGGGCTGATGCGCCGTCGGAAATTGAGCTGGCGTTGGCGGCAGTAATGGTGCCGTCTTTGGCAAACGCTGGGCGCAGCTGGCGGATTTTATCCAGCTTGGCTTGGAAGGGCTGTTCGTCATGCTCGACCAGCGTTTCACCTTGGCGGGTGGTTACTGTGACCGGTGCCATTTCGGCATTTAAGTGGCCACTGTTGGTGGCGTCCATTGCACGTTCAAGAGAGGCAATCGCGAAATCATCTAACCGTTCGCGGGTGTAGCCGCGCTCAGTTGCCACATCCTGGGCGAAAACGCCCATCAATTTGCCGGTTTCGGCATCTTCTAGGCCATCCAGGAACATGTGATCTTTTAGTTCGCCATGCCCTAAACGGTAACCGCCACGCGCTTTAGTAAGTACGTGGGGGGCGTTGGACATGGACTCCATGCCGCCTGCTAGAAGCACTTCTCCGGTGCCCGCTTTGATCAAATCGTGGGCTAGCATGGTGGCTTTCATGCCAGAACCACATAGTTTATTGATAGTGGTTGCGCCATTAGCGTCGGGAATGCCGGCCTGTCGCATGGCTTGGCGGGCTGGCCCTTGTTTTACACCGGCGGGCAGTACACACCCCATGATGCCCTCTTCGATAGCGGATGCTTCGATGCCTGCTCGTTCTATGGCGGCTCGTATCGCCACTGCCGCAAGCTCTGGGGCCGTCATACTTGATAGGCTACCCATCATGCCGCCCATGGGTGTGCGGGTAGCAGATAAAAATACAACCTCGGTGGCATTGCTCATTTGTTCATCTCCTAACAGCATTATTATGGTTGTCTTGCATTTGAATAATTAACTAAGTGCTAAGCGGTGCGTTGACCCATTAGCGGGGCTGTGGTCTTCTCCCCACTAACCAAGCAAGCGCTAGTGTGAGTGACATGAATGTAATGAATGCATCTCCCCGCCGCAAGGAATTGACACGTTTAGCGGCTCAGCTATTCGTCCAAGAGGGCTTTGATCGCACTACGGTGCGTATGCTGGCACAAGAAATGGGTATCAAGTCTGGCAGCCTGTTTCATCATTTTAAGGATAAGCAAGAAATCCTCGCCGCGGTGATAGAAGAGGGAACGCAAAATGCGTTAATCATCGCTAAAGCGGCCCTTAAGCAGTGCGAGGATGACCCCGAGGCGCGCTTACATGCCATGGCAAGGGCCCATTTGGAAACGCTTTTTGCTGACCGTAATGCACACGTTGTGGCGTTATTTGAGTGGCGGCGCTTAGACGCTGATTCACGGGCACATTTGAGCCATCTGCGTGATGCCTATGAGGAGCTATGGGTTGAAGTGATTGACGAAGCGCTAGCAGTGGGGCTTATCCATGGCGACCGCTTCTTTGTTTCTCGGTTTATTTTAGGAGCGCTGAACTGGACGGTGCGCTGGTACGACCCTGCCGGCCCGCGTACACCCGATGATTTAGCGGATGAATTGGTCGCGATGATTACGGCGCGTTAAGCGGTAAAACGCATAAACGGCGATTAATACACTTCCAGTCGACCAACGTCTAACCTGTTTACGACGCTGATTGCTTGCGCTCCTGCGCAAATGCTTTTAGCGTTAGTTTAATTGCAAGGTTTCCGTTAACGTAAACGGACAATAATAACGCGTAAAACTGGAACCCTGGCCTGTCTGTTTGCGAACAACTGCTCACGACTAACAACATAAGAGAGCCACCATGACAGCACCATCAGCCTCATTACCAACATACTCGACATTCCTGGAAAGCTTTTCGGTCGATGACATGATTGCCAGGCTAGATGACCAGCAAGATGGTCATTTTAATGCCTTTGAAGCCTGCTGTGGGCGGCACGTGCGCGCCGGGCGAGGAGACGTCTTAGCCCTTGTTCACGAGGACACTCACGGGCGCACGCACACGCTAAGCTATGCAGAGCTAGATGAGCAGAGTAGTAAGCTTGCTGGGTGGTTTCTCTCTCAGGGGTTGGGTGAGGGCGATCGTATCGCGTGTATGCTACCGCGCTCTGGGGCTCTGCTTGTGGCAGTGCTAGCTACATGGAGAATCGGTGCGGTCTATCAGCCGCTGTTTACCGCATTTGGCCCTGATGCGGTGGATTACCGCTTGGGCCGTGCCGATACCAAGCTGGTGATTACTGATCACGTTAACCGCTATAAGTTTGATGGGCTAAGCCAGCGTCCACCTGTGCTAGCCGTGGGCGGGGCCACCAATGAGCACGCTAATGACCATGATTGGCAGACTGCGTTGACGCATACGTCAATGAGCGATAAGCCGCCTCGACTTGCTCCTGAAAAACCTTTTCTGCAGATGTTTACCTCGGGCACGGTGGGCAAGCCAAAGGGCGTGGCGGTGCCGCTTTCGGGTATGACGGCCTTTGCTCTGTATATGGAGCTTGCCGTTGACCTTCGCGAAGACGACCGTTTTTGGAATATGGCAGACCCCGGCTGGGCATACGGGCTTTACTACGCCATTGCCGGACCGTTACTGCTAGGTGTTACTACGCATTTCTGCGAGGCGGGCTTCAGTGCGGAGGGAGCCTTGGCGTTTATGAAGCGCCACCATATTACCAACTTTGCGGCTGCACCTACCGCTTACCGCCTAATGAAAGCATCAGGACTGTTTGATAATGCTCATGAGACGCTGGAGCTTCGCGCGGCTAGCTCTGCCGGTGAGCCTCTTAATACCGAAGTCGTCACCTGGGTTGAAAAGTCCTTAGGTTGCCCGGTGATGGATCATTATGGTCAAACCGAAACCGGTATGACCTGTAATAACCACCACTCCCTTGATCATCCCAAGCATGTAGGGGCGATGGGCGTGCCAATGCCGGGCTACCGGCTGGCCATTTTAGACGCTGAATATAACGAGCTCCCCGCGGGTGAGCCGGGGGTGCTAGCGGTCGATATCGCAAACTCACCGGCGCACTTCTTTCAGGGTTACACCTGGCAAGAAAAAGATCCCTTTGTGAACGGTTACTACCTGACGGGGGATGTCGTTATCCGTAATGAAGACGGCTCGTTTCAGTTCGCGGGGCGCGATGACGACATCATTACCACCGCTGGATATCGGGTTGGCCCCACGGATGTGGAAAACAGCGTGATGACCCACCCTGCAGTGGCTGAGTCAGCGGCGGTTGGGCAGCCTGATGAAATCCGCGGTGAGGTGATTAAGTCTTTTATCGTGCTGCGTGAGGGGTATGAGGCGAGTGACTCCCTAGCCGAGGAGATTCGACAGCAAGTGCGTGATCGGTTATCGACCCACGCCTTTCCCCGGGTGATCGAGTTTGTCGATGAGCTACCTAAAACACCCAGCGGCAAAATTCAGCGCTTTAAACTTCGTGCTCAGGCTGCTGAGCAAACGCAGGCCGATAAATAATTAGAAGGAAATGCGTAATGCAGGTAAAGGATCGTACGTTTTTAATTACCGGGGCGGCGTCCGGCCTTGGGTCAGCCACTGCGGAGCGTCTGGTGGCCGCTGGGGCAAGCGTCGTGCTGTGTGATTTAAGTGATAGTGTTAATGCCCATGCTGAGCGACTAGGCAAAGGGGCCAAGGCTTGTTTGGCTGACATTACGTCTGCTGACCAGATGCAGAAGGCGGTAGACGAAGCAGTGGCGCTAGGCGGCGAAAGCGGGCTTTCGGGTGTTATTCACTGCGCTGGCGTCGTAAGCGTGGCCAAGCTGGTTGACCGAGAAGGAAACCCTGCAAATCTAGAAGACTATGCGAAAACCATCAATATTAATTTGGTGGGTACGTTTAACGTAATGCGATTGGCTGCGGCCGCTATGGCTCAAAACACGCCCAATGAGAGCGGTGAGCGCGGTGTTATTATTAATACAGCTTCCGTAGCCGCGTTTGATGGCCAGGTGGGTCAGTGTGCGTATAGTGCTTCTAAAGCGGGCGTAGTAGGGATGAGCCTACCTGCGGCAAGAGAGCTTTCGCGCCACGCTATACGGGTGATGGCAATTGCGCCGGGTGTTTTTGAAACACCGATGATGAGTGAAATCCCTGAAGAAGCAGCAAAATCGTTGGCAGCGGCGGTGCCTTTCCCCAAACGGTTAGGTAAACCTGACGAATTTGCTCAGCTTGCCGAGCAGATCATCACCAACCCGATGCTGAATGGGGAGGTTATTCGGTTAGACGGTGGTATACGCATGCAATAGTTTTTATCGGTTCTTAAGCCGTTTTAAAGCCTGCCAGCGCTCTGTTGGCAGGCTTTTCTTTTTTATTATCAACCGGTTAAATATGGTGCTACCAAAGTTGTAGGGGGTTTAGGGGTTAAATTCAAACGACCGCTTGACTATGTGGGGCGCGCGCGCTAACTTTCAAACATGTGTTTGAAAGCGGTTTTTGAGGCTTGTTGTTATTAAGGTTTCAAGTTGCTTTCAACCCCCTTGTTTAGGAGAAGTGATATGCCCAGCTATCAGGCACCCCTGCGTGATATACGTTTCGTTGCAGACGAAATGTTTGATTACCCCGCCCATTATGCAGCACTGAAAAACGGTGATGATGCCTCTCCGGATGTAGTGAATGCTATTTTGGAAGAGGGTGCGCGCTTTGCCCGTGAGGTGCTATTACCGCTTAACCAAAGTGGTGATGAAGAGGGGTGCTTGTTAGAGGGTGGCGAAGTTAAAGCGCCCAACGGTTTTAAAGAGGCTTATCAGCAGTACGTAGAAGGCGGCTGGCCTAGCTTAGCGGCTGATCCAGAGCAGGGTGGCCAAGGCTTGCCCCACTCGTTGGCTATGATGCTCTCTGAAATGATTTGTGCCACTAATTTGGCATGGGGTATGTATCCAGGGCTTTCTCACGGTGCCGCTGATGCTCTTAGGCACCACGGTACGGATGAGCAAAAAGCAACGTACCTAACCAAGCTTGTGGAAGGTGTCTGGACAGGCACTATGTGCCTTACCGAGCCGCACTGCGGTACCGACCTTGGGCTAATCAAAACGCGTGCTGTCCCCGCTGATAACGATGCCTACACAATTACCGGCACTAAAATTTTTATATCAGCTGGTGATCACAACCTAGCTGAAAACATTGTCCACCTTGTGCTGGCTAAGCTTCCTGACGCACCCGAAGGTTCAAAAGGCATTTCTCTGTTTGTGGTACCGAAGTTCCTTCCCGATGCTCAGAATAATCCTGGTGAGCGCAACGGTGTCAGCTGCGGCTCCCTTGAGCACAAAATGGGTATTCACGGTAACGCTACCTGTGTCATGAACTTTGATAGCGCCATCGGCTACTTAGTGGGGCCGCCTAATAAAGGCCTGGCGTGCATGTTCACCATGATGAACGCTGCTCGTCTTGGGGTGGGGATCCAGGGGCTAGGTCTGATGGAGGCCAGTTTCCAGAACTCACTAAGCTACGCTCGCGATCGCCTGCAAATGCGTGCGTTGTCTGGTGCTAAGGCGCCAGAAAAAGCAGCAGACCCGATTATCGTGCATCCCGATGTGCGTCGCATGCTCCTTACCCAGAAAGCCTTTTCTGAGGGCGGACGTATGCTGGTGCTCTACACCGCGCAAATGCTCGATACCGTTGAGCATGGGCAGCCGGGTGAAGAGCGTGATCGTGCCGAGACGTTGCTGGGTCTATTAACTCCTATTGTTAAAGCCTTCCTCACTGAAGTTGGTTTTGAGTGCACTAATGAGGGCGTCCAGGTATTTGGTGGTCACGGCTTCATTAAAGAGTGGGGCATGGAGCAGCTAGTGCGCGATGCCCGCATTACACGCCTCTATGAAGGTACCACGGGTATTCAGGCATTGGATCTGCTGGGTCGTAAAGTGCTGATGAGTCAGGGTGAGACGCTTAAAGTGTTCACCAAAGAGATTCATAAGTTCTGCAAGACCGAGGCGGACAATCCGGCCCTTAAAGAGTTTGTCGAGCCGTTAGCCAAGCTAAATGCCGAGTGGGGCGAGCTGACGATGGGCGTGGGCATGAAGGCGATGCAGGATCGTGAGGAAGTAGGCGCAGCAAGCGTTGATTACCTGATGTACTCAGGCTATGTCACATTGGCCTACCTGTTTGCCCTTGCCGCTAAAACAGCCTCCTCTTCTTTAGAGGGTGAAGACAAAGCGTTTTACGCGGCAAAGATGAGTACCGCACGCTTCTACTACCAGCGTCTGTTGCCGCGCACTAAAGCCCATGCGCAGATGATTCAATCAGGTGCGGGCAGTTTAATGGCTATCTCCAGTAATGACTTTGGCCTGGGCTTTGAAATTTAGCGGTTTCCTTGGGCCAATTTAACGTTTATCAGCCGGTGTTTTGTGGGCTGCTTTGAGTAGGCAAACATTTACATCGGTAACTGAGCACTCTCTGGTCAGGCGTTCTGATCGGTGGTTTGCGGTAGGCATTGTTTTTGAGCGTCGTTCTTAAGCGTCGTTCTTGAATATTGTCTGCCGCTTTTTTATTTCAGCTTATTTTCTAAAAGCCCTTGCCAAGACGGCGGCGAATCCGTAAAGTACGCATCCGCTGCCGGGGACGCCAAGCGTTACCAGCGGTGAATGAAGGTGAAAACCTTCGGTTTGTCAGTAGGTTAGAGCGGTTGTATGGCTCGCCTCG
>NZ_AHBC01000070.1:0-18577 GCF_000236625.2 Halomonas sp. GFAJ-1 | reverse complement strand
ATCCCGGCGCAGGCGATCCGCCAGGCGGGTCATCAGGTAACGGGCACGATCTTCGCCCTCACGATCCAGTACCGATTCCAGGGAGTCCAGCCACTCCGTGGTTTCGACTGTATCGAGATCTTCTCTTGTCTCCAGACTCATAGAGGTCTCTCCGAATGACGATAAATGACAATGAGCCCCGCTAACCCAAGGGGCCTGGGGCAGCTGCGGTGTTTAGCCACCACAAGCCAATAAACAGCCGACGCATGTGCGTCGTGCAGGGATTTTCGTTCTACATTCAATAAGCTACATGCTTTTAAATGTAGTAAAGCTACAAAAATGTCGTAAAAGTTAGCCTTTTGTATATGCGAAGATACCGCAAAGCAGGCACTCTGCCAATTCCAACACAAGGGAAAAGTCCATCGAAAACAAACTACTGCACCGCAACATAAGGAAAAAACCATGCTTTAGTCGCAGCTAATTGGCGCGCAAAAATGTAGCCAAACTACCGTTTGTTTTACTTACAGGTGAAGTACTTAATTAATTCTCCACTTTCCTAAGCACATTTACTAACCAACGTTAAAGCAAGCTCTTTGGGCCTAGCTGCTGATAAAAATAAGCCCAATCAAACGCTGGCCCAGGATCCGTTTTTCGTAGCGGTGCGACATGCGCATGGCTGGTAATGCGCGACCGATCCAATAATGGGTAGCGCGACATAAGCCAATGGGTCGCGGCCACCAGCGTTTGATACTGTGCTTGGGTGAAAGGGGTTATGTCATCCCCTTCCAGCTCTATTCCTACTGAGAAATCATTTAATGCAGTTCGCCATCCATGTTGGCGCCTATCCCACCAGCGTGAACGCCCGGCATGCCAAGCGCGCTGATCCGTATCAACAAACTGCACACATTGACCATCGCGACGAATTAAAAAATGCGCAGAAACGCGCAGGTGGGCAATCTCAGCAAAAAAGGGGTGCTCATCAGGTATTAATTGATTGGTAAACAGCGCTTCAATAGCACCACCGCTAAACTGGCCTGGAGGAAGGCTAATCGCATGGACTAACAGTAGCGATACCTCGTTGGTTGGTCGGGCATCGCAGTTTGGCGACGCCACCTGTCTCGCCGATCCCCAGTCGCCGCCAATGGCTTCATTATTCATTACGGGCACATGCTCCTCTACGTTGACGCTTACTTTCACTATAATGCGGTTCACACTTGATGACGCCCAGAGAATCCACCATGCATTATCAAAACGCACTTGCCGAAGAGATCCGCTCCAGCGCTGCGCACCTGCTAGCCGAAGACGTTGGCCCAGGCGACATTACCGCGCAGTTAATTCCAGAGAACCAGTGGGCCACGGCAAAAGTGATGTCCCGAGAGGCAGCAGTGCTATGCGGCGTTGCTTGGGTGGATGAAATATTTCGCCGTTTAGATAGCCGCGTCACCCTGCGTTGGCAGGCGGCGGATGGCGACCAGCTCGCTCCAGAGCAGTACTTTTTAGAGCTGGAAGGGCCCGCCCGCAGCCTGCTCACCGGCGAACGCGCAGCGCTTAATGTGCTGCAAACGCTCTCGGCCACGGCAACAGCAACACACCGCTACGTCGACCTGATTAAAGGCACTGGCGTTCGTTTGCTCGATACCCGAAAAACGCTACCCGGCATGCGCCTTGCGCAAAAGTATGCCGTCACTTGTGGCGGCGGTCATAATCACCGTATCGGCTTGTGGGATGCGTTTTTGATCAAAGAGAACCACATTGCTGCCTGTGGTGGCATCCAAGCCGCCGTTGCTCAGGCCCGCAAGCTGGCAAGCGATATTCCAGTAGAAGTCGAAGTGGAAACCTTTGAAGAGCTTGACCAAGCATTGGCCGCTGGCGCCGACATTATTATGCTCGACAATTTCGCCTTGGAAGACCTGCATGTGGCGGTGGAGATTAATGGCGGTCGAGCAACCCTGGAGGCATCAGGCAATGTGGATGCCACGACGCTAAAAGCCATTGCTGAGACAGGTGTAGACTGCATTTCCAGCGGCGCACTGACCAAAGACGTGAAGTCCATCGACCTTTCCATGCGCATTACCCAAACCTTTAACGTCTAAGCACCTTAGGTTTCCACCGCGTTTAACTGTTTCGTCATGCGGTAACGCTTAAGTAACTCACCGCTACGCTCTACCCACTGCTCGCCGTGGTCGTTAAATCCTCGGCGAAGCAAGCGCTCATAGAGTACCAAGCTGGCTTCGATTTCAACGTGGGACTGGCCCTGCTCCAACAGAAAACGCTCGGCGTGAATAAGCAGCGTGGTGCCTATCCCCTGCCCAGCCAGCGAAGGCCATACATACAGTGTTTCGATACGCCCGATGGTTAAATCCAGTTCTAAAAACCCCACACAGCGCCCATCACAGGTAGCCACTAACGTGGTGTAAAGCGCTTGACGGGCAGCCCAAGCGCTCGCTTCACGGGGCAGCGCATTCGCCCAGGCACGCCGCTCACCCAAATCATAATGGGTAGCAGCTCCCTGCATTACTGCGTGATAAAACACCTCGGCTTGGTCAGCAGCATCCCGCGCCAAAGCTGCGCGATACACAACACGCGTATTCGAGGCAGGCGCTTTAGACTCTTCAGTTTTCGTCATGCGTTACCTCTGGACTGTTGAACTATCGTTCGATGCGTCATTCAAGCAGGCTTAGGCCAACAGGCTGCTTTATACTACGGTCACTACTTTTCAATCTACTCTAACAAAAGGCAGTGTGATGGATGATGGCCCGCACAGCGAACATTTTTCGATCACGCCAATCGGCCACATCGAAAGTGACTATCCCGATAAGTTCGGCGTGCCCCGCCAGCCAGGGTTAGCACCCGCAGCAGAGGCACACTTAGTGCTTACCCCGCCGTTCAACGACCCGCTAGCCGTGCGTGGCCTAGAGGCGTTTAGCCATATTTGGGTATCCTTTATTTTTCACCAAAGCCCCACACGCTGGACACCCTTAGTGCGCCCCCCTCGCTTAGGGGGGAACCGTAAAGTCGGCGTATTTGCCAGCCGTAGCACCCACCGACCTAATCGATTAGGCCTTTCGCTTATCGCACTTACAGGAGTCGATACGTCCCACGGGGTGCGTTTGCAACTTGAAGGCTGCGATTTAGTAAACGGCACCCCTGTGGTGGACATTAAACCCTACTTGCCCTGGGCAGAGGCGCGGCCCGATGCAAGAGCAGGCTTTGCGCCGCATGCACCCGACCTACTTCCGGTCCACTTCAGCCAAGCAGCAAAGGAAAGCCTTGCAGCCCGTGCCGATAGCGCTTCACTCTATGCCTTAATTGAACAGGTACTAGGACAGGATCCACGCCCCGCCTACCAGCGCGACGCACACAGCGAACGACTTTACGGCGTGCGCCTACGCGATGTAGATGTGAAGTTCCGCGCTGTTATAAATCCAGCGCTTCAAAACTCAGCCAGTAGACACTCAGATGTTAAAAACCCAGGTATTAACAACCCAGGTATTAAAAACGCCGATATTAAAGACTTAGGTTCTCAAAATTCAGGTTCTCAAAATTCAAGTTCTAAAGACTTAGATGCTAAAAACAGTGCCACCACCTTAGAGGTGGTGGCAGTTGACACATTTCCGAGTTAGCGGGGGCTATGCGGGAAAGGTAATCCCCAAACGGCGACCTACTTCCTCGTAGGCTTCGATAACGCCGCCTAGTCCTTGGCGGAAGCGGTCTTTATCCAGCTTCTCACGGGTATTGGCATCCCACAGGCGGCAACCATCTGGCGAGAACTCATCGCCCAGTACAATCTCGTCTTTGAACACTCCAAATTCAAGTTTGTAATCCACTAGCAGCATGTCGCCGTCAGCAAACAATTGCTTAAGTATGTTGTTTACCTGGAAGGTCAGCGTCTTCATTTTTGCTAATTGCTCTGGGGTCGCCCAGCCAAACGTTTCCGCCAATGATTCGTTGATCATCGGGTCGCCCTTTTCATCGTTCTTTAGGAACAGTTCAAAGGTGGGCGGATTGAGCGCAACGCCCTCTTCCACACCCAAACGCTTCACCAAACCACCGGCGGCTATGTTGCGCACTACGCACTCCACCGGAATCATCTGCATCTTTTTCACCAGACTTTCCGTGTCGGAAAGCTGTTTCTCAAAATGCGTAGGGATCCCTGCCTCTTGCAGGCGCTCCATAATGAAGGCATTAAAAATATTGTTCACCATGCCTTTGCGGGCTAGCGACTCTTTCTTCTTGCCGTCAAAGGCGCTGGTATCGTCCCGAAAGTGCAGCACCAGCAGGTCAGGGTCGTCGGTGGTATAAACAGATTTTGCCTTACCGGCATAGAGTTCTTGGCGCTTTTCCATGGGGGCTCCGAAAAGGATGCAACATCAAAAATTAACGTAAGTAGCCGGAGACACGCTCAAGCAACTCGCGCTGATCGTCGGCGCTGAAGCTGCGCTCGCTGGCATTGACCGCACGCAGTATGGTCTTGTCGCCATCAGGCTGCAGGGCAAGACGAATCTCCTGCGACATGCGGCGCACATCTTGGCTGAAAACAATTTGCAGCGGATTACGACCACGCTCGCTTTCCGTCATATATTCAACTAAAAACTCGTAGTTTTCCGCAGAGGTGTCGATCAACTCACGCTGGCCTTCAACGCTAAAATCGAGTGCCAGATAATGGTTTAGCTCTGCCCAAACACGATCAGCTGGCTGGGGAATCACCACTTGCCACTCATCGTCTTGTTGGCGTACCTGCAGGGTTTGCTGACTGGAAAGGCGTTGGGCTGTCCAGGAAGAAGACGCGCTGGCTGATGCACTGCGTGCGCCCAAATACTGCTCTAATGCGTCAAGACAGCTAGCTTGCGTTTGTCCGCCTTGCTCGCAGCGTACTTCGCTGCTGCCTGCACGTAGCGCACTTTGCAAACGCAGCGTCGCCTGAGAAGTTTCAATTACCCCTTGGCTGGCGTTGCTCTGCTGTACACCTAGTTGCCGGCTGTGTGCAAAGGCTTCTAACTGCGGCCATACGGCGCCGGTTTCAGCGGCTACCACCAACCACGACTGCCTACCTACCTGACGACGCTCAACATAA
Organism: Halomonas sp. GFAJ-1; assembly: GCF_000236625.2. Classification (NCBI taxonomy): domain Bacteria; kingdom Pseudomonadati; phylum Pseudomonadota; class Gammaproteobacteria; order Oceanospirillales; family Halomonadaceae; genus Halomonas; species Halomonas sp. GFAJ-1. The sequence continues at coordinate 13,524 of NZ_AHBC01000070.1, read as the reverse complement.
TCGGGTTCTAAGCCGCTTCCAATCGTCAACGACTGCGGTGGCGCAATGTCTGCCGCTCTCTCAATCCGCGTGCCTTGGGTCGCTGCCTGTGGCACCGGCATCGCATCACGGTAACGCTGAGTATTACGGGTTTCGGGCAGCACCAGGGGCGGGGCAGGCGCTACTTCGGTGTAATCCAGGTTACGGTCATGGTAATAACCATCCCGCGCGCAGCCAGCGAGCACAACAGCGGTTGCCAGTGCCAGCGGTATCCATTTAAGCACACGTTTTTCAAGCACAGGTTTTTTAAGCACAGGGCTCATCAAGCCACCTTAACAGTCAACAAATTAGATACCCGGCAGGCCCAAGGGCCTTACGCCGGGTAGCAAGGGGTATCGCGACGGGTTACACCTCTACAACGCCCGCAAGCTGCAGCGCCTCGCTGACGGTGCCATGATACTTTTCCGACAACCACGTTAGCGGTAAACGAATACCTGCGTCCATATAGCCCATGCGATGCAACGCCCACTTAACCGGAATCGGGTTGGACTCGATTCCCAGGTTAGTATGCAGCGGCATCAAACGCGTATTGAGCTGGTGAGCTTTATCAGCATCACCGGCAATAGCTGCGGCACATAAATCGTGCATCGCTTGCGGGGCAACGTTGGCGGTAACGGAAATATCACCATGCCCACCCATCAACATGAAGTCACACGCCGTAGCGTCATCACCTGAGTAGAGCATAAAGCCACTGCCTTTCAGGCGACTAATTAGATCTTCTGCGCGCTCAAGGTTCCCCGTGGCGTCTTTCAAGCCGATGATATTATCCACCTCGGCCAAGCGCAAAACGGTCTCATTGTAGAGGTCAGAGCAGGTGCGGCTAGGCACGTTATACAGAATTACGGGTAATTTGCTGCCCTCGGCCACCGCTTTGAAATGCTGGTAGAGCCCTTCCTGGGTGGGCTTATTGTAGTAGGGGCAAACCGACAAGCAGTAGTCAGCGCCTACTTCACTGGCATAACGCGCCAGCTCTACCGCTTCAGATGTAGCGTTGGCGCCAGTGCCCGCAATGACTGGAATTCGACCATTCACCTCTTCTACCACGCTACGAATCACATCAAAGTGTTCGGCAAAGGACATGGTAGTGGGTTCGCCCGTGGTGCCCGCTGCGACAATGGCATCGGTACCATTGTCGAGGTGGAAGTTCACCAGACGACGAAGCGCCTCCCAGTCGATGTCGCCATTGACCTTCATCGGCGTCGCCAGGGCGACAATGCTGCCTGTGATCATCCGTTTTTTCCCTCACCTGCAAAATGTTGAAATCAACCTGCCACGTGCGACGCAATGAACTTCATTGAGCTAAAACGCAGCATTGATACCTTGAGGAGCATGGTCAGCCCCGCCCATAACCAGCAAATGGTACTCAGGCGACTCAAGCCTGTACAGCGTAAAGCGCAGTGAGTTTGCTTAACCAGGGTGATCCGCTTTGACAGGCGGGCTGCACTTGCGTGTAATCCCTCTTGAACGTTACCTCAAAAAGGAGTCTGTATGTCTATTGAACTTGGCCAGCCAGTAGCCGACTTTTCCGCCTCTGCCACGGGCGACACTACCATCACGCTTTCGGAGCTCAAGGGCAAACAAGTCGTCATCTACTTTTACCCAAAAGCCAGCACGCCGGGCTGCACCACCGAAGGGGGCGACTTTCGCGATCGTAAAAGCCAGTTTGATGCGGCCAATACGGTCATTATCGGCGTTTCCCGGGACGGCATCCGTGCCCAGGAGAACTTCAAAGCCAAGCAAGACTTTAACTTCGAGCTCATTTCTGACAAAGATGAAAACGTTTGTCAGCTATTCGACGTTATCAAGCTAAAAAAGATGTATGGCAAAGAGCATTTGGGAATTGAACGCAGCACGTTCTTAATCGACAGTGAGGGCAAACTCGCCCAAGCGTGGCGCGGCGTGAAAGTCCCCGGCCATGTGGATGAAGTGCTAGCCGCTGCTGAAGCACTGCACGCCGGGCACTAAGCGCTCCTCTACTTTCTGGCAACTTGCGCTCTGCCCAATAGGCAGAGCGCGATCAATCTTTAGGCAACTCTTGCCCCGAATGATTCAGTAAACGATTTTCCTCCTGCTCTTCAACACCTCTCGGCCACGCATACACCAACGCTTTAAGCAGTGTTGCCAGCGGTATCGCAAAAAAGATGCCCCAAAAGCCCCAAATACCGCCGAAAAACAGCACTGCGACAATAATCGAAACGGGATGGATATTGTTAGTTTCTGAAAACAGCACGGGCGCCAGCACGTTACCGTCCAATGCTTGAATCACACCATACGCCACCAGCACATAGGCAAACTGCTCGCTGATACCGAAATGAAAACCTGCAACTGCCGCCACTGGTAGTGTGGCGACCGCCGCGCCAATGTAAGGAACCAGCACTGACAGCCCGACTAACACCGCAAGCAGCGCCGTATAAGGCAGGCCAAAGAAAGCGAAGGTAAAAAAAGCCACGCTGCCGACAATGATAATTTCGATAAACTTACCGCGTATGTAGTTAGCAATCTGATGGTCCATTTCATGCCAAATACGCGTTAGCAGCGTGCGCTTCTGCGGCAGTAACGAGAGCGTAAAACCGACTAACGCTTCACGGTCTTTAAGCATGAAAAAAACCAGGATGGGCACCAATACCAAATAGATAATCAGCGACATCACGTTACCCAGAGAAGCCAGCGAAAGGGTCAACGCGCGCTGACCCACCTGACTAATTTCACGCCCGGCAACGCCAATCCAGCTCTGCATTTGGTCAGGTGTAATCAAGTTTGGGTAGCGAGCCTGCAGCTCATCCAACCACCCTTGGCCACTGGCAAACATGCGCGGCGTTTCCTGTACGAGCCCTACCAACTGGTTCCAAATAAGCGGCATCAAAATAAAGGCCAGCGTTAGCAACACGCCAATAAAGCCTAGAAAAACGATAATCACGGATAACAAATGCGGCACACTTCGCCGCGTTAACACGTTCACCACGCCTTGCAACAGAAACGCCAACACGAGCGCCGTAAAAAACGGTGCCAACATTCGGCCAAACCAGATAATGGCCGCAAAGCCCGCTACCAGCACCAGCAGAAGAATTAACGCCTCTTCGTCTGAAAAGTAACGATCAATCCAACTTTTCAGAATAGTGCGCATGGTCATGAGTGTGTATTCCCTGCTTTACGTATCCAAAAAAAGTAAACATCATCGCGCTGCTCACGCTGCTCTAGCACGTGGGCGCTTTGGTCGGTAAATGATGCCATATCCCGCCACGCGCCAGCATCGGTCGCACGGACTTCCAGCAGTTGACCCGGCGCAAGACCTGAAAGCGCCTGTTTTGCCTTTAACAAGGGAAGCGGACAGTGCAGCCCACTCGCATCCAGTATTAAATCGGGGGTTTGCCCAGCCATAACCTCTCCCTCAAAATGCCGCCTAAATATGGCATTGTTGCATAAACTATTTTTTCGCGATGCCCGCTGTGGATTTGATTTAACGGCACTTCCCTGCCTGAATCAATGTCACACCGCTGTTCACTGCGCATAATACTTTACGTCAGACTCACTCATGAGGATGCCATGTCGCACCTTCGCACTGCTTACCCACGCTGGGCCCTTGCGCTTTTCTTTGCGCTTAGCACGGCTGCCGTTAGCCCTTCGGGCCACGCCATCGATGATTACCAACTGCCTAGTCTTGGCGGTGCAGCCACCTCAGTGAGCAATGAAGAGTATCGTTTGGGCCGAGCGTGGCTGCGTCAGTTTCGCGCCCACGCCCCCCAGTGGCAGGATCCTATCGTTAGCGACTACGTGCATGGCCTGATCGCCCGCCTTGCCCCCCACAGTCAACTCGGCAGCCTGCAAACCACTATCGTCATGGTCGACAACCGCTCACTGAATGCGTTCGCGGTTCCCGGCGGTGTTGTAGGCATCAACTCGGGGCTGTTTGCTTTTGCCGAAGATGAAGGCGCTTTCGTGTCAGTACTCGCTCACGAGCTTGGCCATCTTTCCCAGCGCCATTATGCCCGAGGCAGCGCCCGCGCTGAGCAGACCCAGCTGCCCGCCATGGCCGCCATGCTGGCGGGCATGTTGATTGCCGCAAGCGGCGGTGGCGACGCGGGCATTGCCGCTGCCATGGGGTCCCAGGCAGCACTGATTCAAGACCAGCTCAGCTACTCTCGCCGCTTTGAGCAAGAGGCCGACCGGATTGGCCTTCAAGCCATGGCAAATGCAGGCTACGACCCGGAGGCTATGGTACGTATGTTTGGTGCTATGCAGCGCATGGCGCGCTTGCAGGGAGGCTCACCGCCAGAGTTCTTATTGACCCACCCTGTCTCTGATAGCCGCTTAAGTGATGCCCAGGCCCGTGCATCCCAGCTCCAGGTTGCCGATACTTACACCAGCGATACGCTGTACGACATGATGCGCGCACGAGCACTGCTAAGCATTAACCGCAATAACCCTCAGCAGGCTGCTTCCCGCTTTGCCCAKGAGGGCGCAGAAGAACCCGCACAGCGCTACCTAAGCGCCCTCATTGCGGCGCATAACGGCCAAACGGATAGCGCCCTCAATACCCTTGATCAATTAGCCCGTGAACTGCCTGATTACAGCATGCTACCTGCATCTGCCGCCAGCATAGCGCTTGATGCTCAGCGCTATGACGACGCCATTACCCGCAGCCAACGGTTACTAAGGCTATCACCAAGCTATTTACCCGCACAGTTAGTATTGGCTGAAGCACAGTTACAGCGAAATCCGGAAGCCGCTTACAGTCTGCTAAGAGACATTACCGCACGCCACCCGGAAAACCCGCAAGGGTTTAGCCTGCTTGCTGAAGCCGCGGGCCGCAGTGGCGATAATGGCTGGGCGCACCTGGCCCGTGCTGAACATCTTCAGCTCACCGGCAGAATAGATCGTGGCATTCGCCAGCTCAGCATCGCCAAAGATGCGGCTCAGCAGGAGAATGACCAGCAAGCGCTAGCGCGTATTGAACAGCGGCGGGAAGCGTTTATTGGGTACCGTGAAGCGCTTGATAAGTTTTGATGTAAAGAAACAAAACGACCCGAACTACCTATGGCGGTTCGGGTCGGGTCGTTGTAAAGGCGTTGCGTGCACAAACCTTTCAGCACTCAGCAAGCCCCAGGCGACTGACGTCGCTATTCAAACTTAGGCGTTAAAAGTTAGGTGTTAAAAGTCAGGCGTTAAAACTTAGCATGCGCTCTAGCGGCTTTAACGCCTGCTGACGCAGTGCTTCATCCACAAAGATTTCACCGCTGCCGTGGCGCAGTGCGCCTGATAAATTATCCAGGGCGTTCATGGCCATCCACGGGCAGTGGGCGCAGCTACGACAGGTCGCACCATTGCCAGCGGTAGGCGCTTCAAACAGCGTCTTGCCCGGCACCGCTTGCTGCATCTTGAAGAAGATACCGCGGTCAGTAGCCACAATCAGCTGCTCATTAGGCAGCGTTTGGGCTGCTTTAATTAACTGGGAGGTCGACCCCGCCACATCCGCCAGCTTGACGACGGCGTCCGGTGACTCGGGATGCACCAGCACTGCAGCATCAGGGTAGAGACGCTTCAGATCCTCAATACCTTTGGCCTTGAACTCTTCATGAACAATACAGGCGCCATCCCACATCAGCATGTCGGCGCCGGTTTTCTTCTGAATATAGCCACCAAGGTGTTTATCCGGTGCCCAGAGAATTTTCTCACCTTTCGCCTGAAGGTGTTCAATCACCTCTACTGCAATAGACGATGTGACCACCCAGTCGGCCCGCGCTTTTACAGCGGCAGACGTATTGGCATAGACCACCACCGTGCGGTCCGGGTGCGCATCACAGAAAGCGCTAAATTCATCAATTGGGCAGCCAATATCTAGCGAACAGGTCGCTTCTAGGGTGGGCATTAACACGCGTTTTTCTGGCGAAAGAATTTTTGCCGTCTCCCCCATAAAACGAACGCCTGCAACAACCAAGGTCGTCGCATCGTGACGAGCGCCAAAGCGGGCCATTTCCAGGGAGTCAGCGACACAGCCGCCGGTCTCTTCAGCCAGTTGTTGGATAGCATCATCGGTGTAGTAATGCGCAACCAACACCGCATTGTGGGCGTTAAGCAACTGCTTAATTTCAGCAACCCGCGCCTCATCTTCCGCAGGAATACGGGTGGGGCAGTACGGAATTGGGAGCGGAGCATCAAGCTCAGCTTGGGAAGTCATAATAGTCATCGTGTCTACCACTGTGACAAACAGGGAATCCCCCTGTTAAACATCAGTCACGGCGTATGCACTCCGCACGCGCCGCTCTCGATGCGACGTGCCGCTGCGTCTCTCGCGGTGGCTCGCCGCTCTGGCCTCAATAATGCGGCCAGCGCTATCGTGGTGTCACCGATAGCTAAAGCTTGGACTATTGTGGTGGACAATTGTTGCCTACTGCAAGCAGAAAGTTCGTTTCGAGGGCTGCCCACTGCATAGCAAAACGCCCTTGGCAGCAAGCTACCAAGGGCGTTGAATTTGGTGGGTCGTGTAGGATTCGAACCTACGACCAATTGATTAAAAGTCAACTGCTCTACCAACTGAGCTAACGACCCAAATTTTGCTACGTAGTATTTAATAAGCAGTAACTACGCTGACTCACTCTTTTACTTAAAACCATATTGATAAGCGCTATATTAATAATCGCTAAGTAATAAATATTACATTACTTAATGCGCTATAGCCGTTCGAAATGGTGGGTCGTGTAGGATTCGAACCTACGACCAATTGATTAAAAGTCAACTGCTCTACCAACTGAGCTAACGACCCCCTCGAACGGATGCATATAGTACGGATACAGCTTATCGATGGCAAGCGTTTTTTATCTTTAGCCTATAAACACCCGTTACTTTAGCGCTACTAACGATGCTTGGTCTTAGGCTTGGGCTTACGCATGGCCTGAACCGGGCGACGCTTGTTCTTGTCGCGGCTCCAGCGATTTTTCTCATCTGGAGTCAGCTCAGGCACTTTGCGAGTTTCTAAATTCGCCAGGGTTGCCAAATCATCCACTTCGTCCTGAGAAAGCTCTACCCACTCTCCGGCTTTGGCGCGCTTATCCAGGAAGATATTGCCGTAACGAACGCGCTTAAGGCGGCTAACCGTCAGCTCTTGAGATTCCCATAAGCGACGCACTTCACGGTTACGCCCTTCCAAAATCACCACGTGAAACCAGGTATTAATGCCTTCGCCGCCAAACTCCTGTACGTCAGTAAAGCGCGCGGGGCCATCTTCGAGCATTACGCCATCTACCATGGCCACAATGTGCTCGCGTTTAACCTCGCCCATCACCCGTACCGCATACTCACGCTCCACTTGAGTGGAGGGATGCATCAAGCGGTTAGCAAGCTCGCCATCGGTGGTAAACAGCAGCAGGCCACTGGTGTTGATATCCAAGCGACCAATCGCAATCCAGCGTTCGCCTTTTAAGCGCGGCAGCCGCTCAAATACCGTGCGGCGGCCTTCCGGGTCTTTACGCGTGCACAGCTCGCCTTCGGGCTTGTTGTACATAATGACCCGACGCGGCACTTCATTTTCAGGCCGCAATGTTACTGGCCGATCATCGAAACTAACCTTATCACGGGCTTCAACTCGGTCGCCTAACTTCGCTACCTGGCTATTCACCTTTACCCGGCCGTCGGCAATGGCGGTTTCCATTTCACGGCGGGAGCCAAGCCCTGCACGGGCCAGCACTTTCTGCAGCTTTTCGCTGGTGGGGGGCGTGGTGTTATTGCTCTGACTCATGGTCGTCTGACCTCACATCGTTGGTCTGCGTGCGGGCACTGTCGTCGCTGCGCTGCGCACGTGCCGCAAGCCGCGCCTCTAAATCGGCAAAGCTTAGCGGCTGGGTTAACGCCTTCTCGGCGTGGTTATCGGCTGTCTCAGCCGTAGTTATCGCTTCTGGCTGGGGTGGCGCATCCTGCACGGTTTCTGGCGTTTCGTCCAGTGTTTGAGACGTATTCTGCTCCTCGGGGGCGCCACTGTCAGGCTCGCCCTTCTCAGCCACTGCTGACGTAAGTTGAGTGTCATCCTCTAGCGGCTCTTGCCAACTCGCTATCTCGTGCATCGGTGGCAGCGCATCCAGCGTTTTCAGGCCGAAGTCATCCAGAAAGCTGCGGGTAGTGGCGTACACTGCCGGGCGACCGGGCACATCACGGTGCCCCACTACGCGTATCCAACCGCGCTCCATCAGCGTACGCATAATCGAGCTGCTGACACTCACCCCGCGCACCTCTTCGATATCACCCCGGGTCACCGGCTGGCGATAGGCAATGAGCGCCAGCGTTTCCAGCAGCGCCCGCGAGTAGCGCTGCGGGCGCTCATCCCATAAACGAGACACCCAGTGTGCCAGCCGTGGGCGGATACGCAACTGGAAACCCGAGGCGGTTTCAACCAGCTCCAGCGCGCCAGCATCATGGCGAAGCGCAAGCCGCGCCAGCGCATCCCGCAGCGCCTTTCTCGATGGGCACTCATCGGCCAAAAACAGCGTTTCAAGACGTTCAACGGCGAGGGGTTCCCCTGCGGCTAAAAGCGCCGCTTCAATAATATCGTCTAACGTGGTGTCTCTCACCGGGACTCCTCGCTAGGTTCAAACGCGGACTCTTCAAAAGCGCCACTTTCTTCATCGGCGTCTTCAAATGCACTCTCCTCCCCATCTGGCAAGGCTGCGCGCCGTGCACGCACGTGAATGGGCGATAACGGTGCGTTTTGGACAATTTCGATCATGGCTTCTTTGGCAAGCTCTAAAATCGCCATAAAGGTCACCACCACCCCGGCACGCCCCTCTTCCAGAGTAAATAAAGCCTCGAAAGGCGTGTAGCGCTGCTGGGCATCATCGTGGCTAAGCAGCGCCATGATTTTCAGCATGCGTTCGCGGGTAGAAAGAACCTCGCGACTGATCTGGTGGGCCTGGACAAGCTCAGCACGCTTCATGATATCGGAAAGCGCCCCTAGCAGCTCATCCAGCCCTACCTCCGGGTGAATCACCCGCGTGTCCAAGGGGGGCAGCCCGGCCTGGACACTAAACCAGTCGCGCCCTATCCGAGGCAGCGTATCCAGCGCTTCGGCAGCTTCTTTAAGGCGCTCGTACTCCTGTAAGCGACGGATCAGCTCAGCCCTGGGGTCCTCTTCATCTTCACCCTCTGCCTTTGGCGGGCGGGGCAGCAGCGTGCGGGATTTGATTTCCGCCAGCATGGCCGCCATGAGTAGGTACTCTCCGGCCAGCTCAATCTCCATAGACTTCATTAGCTCCACGTACTCGATGTACTGGTGGGTAATGGTCGCCACATTGATGGTCAAAATATCCAGGTTCTGGCGGCGAATCAGGTAGAGAAGTAGGTCAAGCGGCCCTTCAAAAGCCTCTAAGAACACCCGCAGCGCTTCCGGTGGGATATAGAGATCTTCCGGCAACTGAGTGATGGGCTCATCAAACAGCCGCCCAAGCGCTTGCACCACAGGCTCGGCGGTTGTGGTATCAAAATGGTCAACGATGGCGCTTGGCGTCTCGCTCACGCGGGTCGAACCCCTCGGTTATGCAGGCATTAAATGATGGCGCCAGTGTAACAGCGCCGCAGGAAGGCGAACATTCCCCTAGCCCGCCTCGGCGGCCTTGCGGTAGCGGCCTTGGTAGTCGAATAGCTTATCGCGAAGCTGCCAGTGCCGCCCGACTTTACGGCCCACCACAAAATCCGGGTAGCGCAGGCGGCACTGCTCATCAACCACCTCATTCGGCGTCATCGGCTGCCACTTGGCGCCTGGGGCACGCAGGTGGTCGCGTAAAAAGACAGCGTAAAACGCCCGCCGCTGAGCGGCGGTTTCCAGTGCAAACCACTCGGCAAGGCTCACACCATCTTCGTCGTAGTAGGTGACCTTTAAGCGCGGCAAGCCCCGTCCATTGGTGGTCGCCTCTAACTGCATACCGCTGACCCGCAGCACTTTAGCGTCTTTTAATTTGAGCGCATCTTTCAGTTTATCGTCGGCGTCCACCAGCAGTTGTTGGCAGCCGTGACAGCGGCGGGCGGCAATATCGTTTTCAGCACCGCAGCTATCGCATACTTTAAAGCGGAAGCGAAAGTCGCACTGCTTTTTATAGACGCCCGAAGCTGCGCCCCGGCCACCCTTGCTCTCGCTAACAGGCAAGTTAGGCTGCTCGACTAACCCCTGACAGCGGCGACCGAAATGCTCAATCACCAGCTCTCCGTCGCGCTTACCCCAAAATAGGTTGGCATGACCGCAGGCCGGGCACGCCACCTGCACCGGTTCGCTATCGCTATCAGGCTTTGGCTCCCCCACTTCGGGCGCATAGAGATCCCACGGATTGCCCGCGTAGTCGAGAATCAGGCAATCGGCTTTCCCTGGTGAAAGCCGCAGCCCCCGCCCCACCATCTGCTGGTAGAGGCTCACCGATTCAGTGGGCCGCAGAATAGCGATTAAATCCACATGGGGGGCATCAAAGCCAGTGGTCAGCACCGCGACATTTACCAGGAACTTCAGCTCACGGGCTTTAAACCGCGCTATGATCGAGGTGCGTTCCTGTGTGGCCGTCGCTCCGGTAATGAGCGCTGCCTGCTCCGCGGGCAGGTAGCTGATCACCTCTTCGGCGTGGGCCACGGTGGCGGCAAAAATCATCACGCCCTGACGCTCTTTAGCGTACTCAACCACCTGGGCAATAATGCCGGGCGTAGCGCGGCTGCCCGCCACCACGCGATTAAGCTCCTCCTCGCGGAATAACCCCCCAGCGGCGGGTGCAAGAGCAGAAAAATCGTAGCCCTCAATGGCCATATCCAGCCGTTTGGGTGCGGCCAAAAAGCCCTGCTTCACCATCAGCCGCAGCGGCTGTTCAAATACGCAGTCGGCAAAGAAGCACGCGTCATCACCACGCACCATGCCATGGTGGTGGCGGTGGTAGATAAACCCCTGCCCTAAGCGAAACGGCGTGGCGGTTAAACCAAGAATTTTCAACTGCGGATTCTGACGCTGAAGATGATCAATCACCTGGCGATAGCTTGCGTCTTTCTCCAGCGAGACTCGGTGGCACTCGTCAATGACCAGCAGCGTAAAGCTGGCGTCAGTGAAGCGTTCAAGGTTACGCACCACTGACTGCACCGAACCAAAGACCACTTGGCGGCTGGCCTCTTTGCGCTTTAACCCGGCGCTAAAAATATCCGCCGCAAGCCCGTAAGCTTGGTATTTAGCGTGGTTTTGCTCTACCAGCTCGCGCACGTGCGCCAGCACCAACACGCGCCCACGGGCAAGCCTTGCAAGCTCGGCAATCACCAGCGACTTACCACTGCCGGTGGGCAGCACGACTACTCCTGGCGCACTGGTCGCACGGAAGTGCTCCACTACCCGCTGCACGGCCTCCGTTTGGTAGGGGCGCAGGCTGGGTGGCGAGCCAGAGCCAGCGGAAGCGTTTAAGTGAGGTATGTTAGTCAAAACGCGGGGGTCGACGCTCCATTCGTGCGCTTACCGCCTCGCGCTGTTCAGCGCTGGCCAATAGCTGCCGCTGCAAATGGGCTTCGAGCGCCAGCCGATCCCGGTGACCCAAGGCTGGTCCTCGGGTAAATAGCTCACGCGCCGCCGCCACGGCTTGAGGCGAGCGTGAGGCAATTAGCGCGGCGGTATCCCGCGCCGTCGCCAGCGGCGTTTCGCTCAGGCGAGTGCCAAGCCCAAGCTGGTAAGCCTCATCTCCTGACACCTTGCGCCCGCTGATCGCCAGTTCATACAGCACATCCTGACGCAGCCACTCTCCGGTCACGCTTATGGCCATATCGGGGATGATGCCCCAATCAATCTCCAGCAGCCCGAGACGCGCCTGCGGGTGGAGAATGCGTATATCAGCACCCAAGGCAATCTGCAGCCCACCCCCGTAAACGTGCCCGTGCAGGGCAGCGACGACGGGCACGCCCGGCTCACGCCACCCCATGGCCAAGCGCTGCACCGGATTGACACCCGTAGCGTCGGGTGCCAGCAGAGTAGGCAACCGCTCTGCCTCACCCATGATCGACGCCATATCGAGGCCGGCGCAAAAGCTGTCGCCATCGCCGCTCAAGATCACGGCACGTAGCCCCGCAAGCTCGGTTAGGTGCTGCTGTGCCGCCAGCAGACCGTCGATCATGGCCCAATCCAAGCCATTGTGATGGTCAGGACGCGACAACATAACCTCGGCCACATGGTCAACGAAGGTCAACGTCACGCGCTCATTGAAGGTTTGATGCATTCCAACTCCCAGAATTTTTTGGCTCGCCACCCATTGGCGACCCTGCTCTTGTGAACTGAGTGTGGCGCGAGGGCGGCCCATTTTCAAACAAACGTTTCATCTCACCCCAGCTGTCACCGCAACCACGTCTCTGTCATAAGCAAAAAGCGGCCCGCAGGCCGCTTTTCACAAGCAATGACAGGTCTTAACCCAGCCACACACGGGCGTTACGGAACAGGCGCAACCACGCACCATCTTCGGTCCACTCAGCGGGGCGCCAGGAGTTGGTAACTGCGCGGGTCACTCGCTCCGGGTGAGGCATCATGATGGTGACGCGGCCATCTGGCGTGGTTAAACCGGTAATGCCCGACGGCGAGCCGTTGGGGTTAGCCGGGTAGCGGGTAGTCACCTGACCGTAGTTATCAATATAACGCAGCGCGATCTGGCTGCTGGACTGCATGGTGCGCAGGTGCGCGGTATCGCGGAACTCGGCGCGGCCTTCACCGTGGGCCACGGCAATCGGCAGCTTGGAGCCTTCCATGCCCGCCAATAGAATCGAGGGGCTCTTTTCTACCCGCACCATAGCGACCCGTGCTTCAAACTGCTCGGACTCATTGCGTACGAACGCCGGCCAGTTTTCAGCGCCGGGAATCAGCGTTTTCAGCTGTGAAAGCATCTGACAGCCGTTACATACGCCTAACGAGAAGCTATCGTCGCGGGTGAAGAACGCGGCAAACTGCTCCCGGGCGCGCTCGTTAAACAGCACCGACTTCGCCCAACCGCCGCCGGCACCCAACACGTCGCCGTAGGAGAAACCGCCACAGGCGACGAGCCCTTTGAACTCATCAAGAGAAACACGGCCTTCCAGGATGTCGCTCATGTGCACATCCACCGCATCAAAGCCCGCTTTGTGGAAGGCCCAGCCCATCTCAACCTGGCCATTAACCCCCTGCTCGCGCAGCACCGCAACCGCAGGTTTTGTGGTGTTAATAAACGGCGCGCTGATATCGTCGTTAATATCGAAGCTGGGCGCGGCACTTAAGCCAGGGTCGCGAGCGTCAAGCAGGTTGTCGAATTCGTTCTTTGCGCACTCAGGATTATCCCGCAGCGCCTGCATACGATAGCTGGTCTCAGTCCAAGTGCGCTGAGTCAGTTGGCGGGTGGTTTCTAATAACGGTTCTTCAAACAGCGTGACCCGTACTTGGTCGTCGTAGCGGGGGCGGGCAATAACGCCGCAGGTCTCAATACCCGCGATGGCAAACTGGGTCAGCACTTCTTCAGTGTCTGCCCGGTTCACCTG
>NZ_AHBC01000071.1:0-24078 GCF_000236625.2 Halomonas sp. GFAJ-1 | reverse complement strand
CGAGGCRRGYMATRYAACYGCTCWAASCTWSTGRCRAACCGAAGGTTTTCACCTTCATTCACCGCTGGTAACGCTTGGCGTCCCCGGCAGCGGATGCGTACTTTACGGATTCGCCGCCGTCTTGGCAAGGGCTTTTAGAAAATAAGGAGAAGAAAGTTTCAATACGCTCAGATTTGGCTTTTGAAAGCACTTCGGCGCCACTGCTTTGGCAGTTACACTTATACCTGCCTTATAGCACTGAATGCCTATCTACTTTGAGGTCTACGATGAGCCAGCACTTATTAACCGTCGATTCATTAAGCCGCGAAAGCGTTAATCACTTATTGCGTGTTGCCTCGCGCATGGAGCCGATTGCACAGCGGCGCCAGGTGACGCGTGTGCTGGAAGGCGCGGTGCTCGGCAATCTTTTCTTTGAGGCCAGTACACGAACGCGGGTGAGCTTTAATGCTGCTTTTTGCCGCTTAGGGGGCAGCGTATGCGACACCACCGGTTTTACCTTCTCTTCCATGGCGAAGGGAGAATCGCTCTACGATACTAGTCGGGTAATGAGTGGCTACTGCGATGCGATTGTCATGCGCCATCCTGATCAAGGCTCAGTGGCAGAGTTTGCAGCGGCGACCAACGTGCCGGTGATTAACGGTGGGGATGGCCCGGGAGAACACCCAAGCCAAGCGTTGCTAGACCTTTATACGATTGATAAAGAGTTTCAGCGGTTAGGTAAATCGCTCAGTGGCGCGCATATCTTACTGACCGGCGATTTAAAGTATGGCCGTACAGTGCATTCGCTGATTAAGCTGTTGTCCCTTTACGATCCGCTGCGCATTACCCTGGTTTCTCCGCCTGGGCTTGAGATGCCTTCAACACTGATTGACTTAGTGACCTCACGCGGGCACCGCATTGAACAGCGCGACTCATTGGCCAGCGATTTCTCGGACCTGGATGTGGTTTACACCACGAGGATTCAGAAAGAGCGCTTTACCGACGAGATGAACGAGAGCTTTCAGGGGCTTTCCGACGACTTTATGGTCAATCGCGAATTTCTTGACCACCGTTGCAATCAGGGCACGATTGTCATGCACCCACTGCCCCGAGATAGCCGCCCGGGCGCCAATGACCTGCATGTAGACTTAAACGGGGATCCGCGTTTGGCGATTTTCCGTCAGACGGATAACGGTATTCCCATGCGCATGGCTATTTTCGCAACGCTTCTGAACGTTGACGATTTGATTGAGAAAGACCTGCGCTCAGTACGCTGGTTCGTCCCCTCCCAAACCGGTACGCTGGATCGATAATTTTCTATACCGCGTTAATAAGCGCTACGCCCGCCGGGTAGTCCTTCCTGGTGGGCAAACCAGCCTTCTAAAATAAGCACGGCGGCGATGCCGTCAACGCTCTCTTCCCGGTAATTACCACGGTGGCCCGCCGCATGCGCAATTTGCTTGGCTTCGCGAGTAGAGCCTCGCTCATCAACCATTTCAATCGGCTTGCCGAAACGCCCATGAAGGCGATTAGCAAACTTACGTGCCCGCGTGCTCATCGCTGATTCAGTGCCATCCATATTGAGTGGCAACCCCACTACAAACAGATCAGGCTGCCACTCCTCTACTAAACGTGTGACAAGGTTCCAATCAGGAATGCCGTCGCGTGCGGTGAGCGGCGACAGTTCTCGCGCACTCTTTAGCAGCTCGTTCGCCACGGCAACCCCTATGCGCCGGGTGCCAAAATCAAATCCGAGGATCAGCCGCTGCCCGCTATCAGCCATGACACTTCACCATCACGCATGCCCTGCATCACGGGTCATCAGATTTAGGTCAACGCCCAAAATTCCAGCGGCGGCAGTTAAACGCTCGGCTGGGGGCGTATCAAACAGCACGCTTCCCTCGCCTTCAACGGTCAGCCACGCGTTCTCTTTTAGCTCCTCCTCCAACTGCCCAACATCCCAGCCCGCACAGCCTAAACAGACCAGAAAATGCTCAGGCCCTGTGCCATCAGCTAGCGCCTGGAGAATATCCATTGAGGTGGTAAGCGCAATATTATCTTCCACTTGGACGCTGGAGTCCCACTCTTGACTATCACCCAGGTGCAAAATGAAACCACGATCCTTATGCATGGGGCCGCCATAATAAACCGGTGCATTACGATGTGGACTGTCGTCGCCCCCTAATGAGAGCTGTTCAAACAGGGCGTCCAAGGTAATCTCTAGCGGCCGGTTAGCGATAACGCCCATGCAACCATTGTTATCATGGTCACAAAGATAGATCAGGCTGCCGGCAAAATTGGGGTCTTCTAAGTGCGGCATTGCCATTAAAAAGTGATGCTTTAAACTTTGCATGCGTCTCCTACGGCCCGCCGATTGCTCGGCAAGCCTCGAATTATTTAGCGACTAGAACGTTCAACCTTTAGGTAAGCCGACGCTCAATCGCGTCCAGCAGCATGCCAGCAATATCGGTACCGCGCTGGTCATCGATTTCACGCACGCAGGTTGGGCTAGTGACGTTAATTTCGGTGATGTAATCGCCGATCACGTCTAAACCAACAAACATCAACCCTTTTTCGCGAATCATGGGCTGCACCTGCTGGATGAGCCAGTGGTCACGCTCGGTCAGCTCTCGGCTGACGCCACGTCCACCGGCGGCAAGATTGCCTCGGGTTTCCCCTGCTGATGGTATACGTGCCAACCCAAAGGGTACCGGCTCACCATCAACCAACAAGATACGCGTGTCGCCATCTTTGATTTCCGGCAAATAGCGCTGCGCCATAATTTGCCGTTGGCCACGCAATGTCAGCTGCTCAATCACGGCACCAATGTTACGGCCATCGGGGCCAATATGGAAAATACCGGTGCCGCCCATGCCATCAAGCGGCTTGAAGATCACATCGCCGTGCTCGGCGTGGAAAGCACGCAGTACGTCATCACGGCTAGCGACTATCGTGGGGGCACAGCAGTGGGGGAACTGCTGGGCAAAAAGCTTTTCGTTGCACTGCAAAAGCGCTGCGGTGGGATTGACCACTAGCACGCCATCTCGCTCGGCAAACCCTAATAGATGAACCGCATTGGTAAAATCAGCATCTACCGGCGGGTCTTTGCGCATTAGCACCACGTCTAACTCAGCGAGCGGACGCTGCGCCGCTTCTCCCAAGTCGAACCAGTGACTGGGGTCACGATGCACCGTCAGCGGGCGCATACGCGCGTAAGCTTTTCCCGCCTGCAAGAAAAGATCCTCCTGCTCCATATAGTGCAGGGTGTAGCCGCGCTCTTGAGCTGCCCACAACATAGCCATAGTGGTATCTTTCTTGTAAGCGATGTCGCTGATGGGATCCATCACCACACCGAGATGCAACGTTGCCTGGCTCATTGAGGTACCTATCCATACATGAACAATAGCCGCCAGTATGCCGCACTGCCTGTACGGCTCCAACCATCACTATTTGCGGCTACTTAGTTTGCTCATCAGTGAGGGCGCCGACAACAAGGCGCACAGCCCCCGGTTCTAAGGTGATTAACTGCTGCTTGTAGAGCCGCCCAATCGCCTGCTTATAAGCGCTCTTACTTACCCCCAACCGTGTTTTGATTTCGTGAGCCGAGCTTTTATCGCCCAAGGGCAAGTAACCACCGCTTTCGCGCAGCGCCTGTAGCACCTTGTCACCCACCACGTCTAAGCGGGCAGCCCCTGGTGGCAGTAGCGAAATATCCACTCGGCCATCTTCACGGCGCTGCTTAACATAGCCCTTAAGCGACTGCCCACGGCGCAGCGGCTGAGTAATATCATCTTGATAAATCAGCCCCCAGTAGCGGTGATTAACCACGACCTTCATACCTAAATCCGTTCGGTCGGCAACCACCACAGAGACTTCATCCCCCTTCTCCAGGGCCCAGGCATCGTCGGTTAAAAAACGGTCAAGACGCATGGTGGCCACTGGACGCCMCTGGTCATCACTATAAAGCATGACCAGTACCCGCTTGCCGGGGTCAGGCCGAAAGCGCTGCTCACTGTAAGGCAACAGCACATCTTTAGGCTGCCCCCACTGTAGAAACGCCCCCGTACTGTTGACCGCCGTCACGGTTAAGTACGCCACATCACCCAACTGGGCAGATGCATCGCTAGCGGAGCGGGGAGATGAGTGTGACTCACGGACCATGGGTACCGTCCTTACAAGAAGTAGAGCTTCATTATGGTGGGTTGCGCACGCAAGGCAAAGCGTCGCGGCGGCCAGCCAAACCAACCGAGGGGAAAAGCGTATAAAAACGCTGCCACCGCATTGCTGGGCAGCGACTGCGTGGAAGGTGTTTACACTAATCAGTGCTTACAAATCACCAAAGTGATGCTGCAGTAGCGTTAAAGCCACCACCGGGGCGGTTTCAGTACGCAGTACCCTAGGCCCTAGCGTGAGCGGCGTAAAACCGCTGGCAATAGCGGCGTTAATATCCACGTCGCTTAAACCACCTTCAGGGCCAATCAACAGCGCCGCCGCATTAGGGCGAGACTGTTGGTTAAAGGCGTTGCCTGTTGCCAAGTGCAGCATTAAACGCAGCGGCTCCTGGCGATCGGCGAGCCACTCATCAAGCGCGATGGGTGGATAAACCGGTGGCACTACCGCACGCCCGCACTGTTCGCAGGCACTGGCAGCGACTGCCTGCCAATGCGCCAGCTTTTTCTCTTCCCGGTCACCTTTGAGGCGTACATCACCCCGCTCGGTATAGAGCGGGGTAATCGCGGCAACGCCTAACTCCACGGCTTTTTGAATGGCGTAGTCCATTCGGTCGCCTTTGGAAATCGCTTGACCAAGATGCACGGCCAGTGGCGACTCGCCGCTGCCTTGCCAGAGCGCCTTAATACGCACCGTCGTGTGTTTGCGACTCACGTCAGCTAAGCGCACGCCCGCCTCTCGCCCCTGACCGTCAAACAGCATCAGTGGCGCGCCTTCGCCCATCCGCAGCACCCGCGTAACGTGTCGCGCAGGGCCTTCCGGAAGCGTTAAGGTTGCGCCTACTACAAACTCAGCAGGCACATAGAGACGCGGCATTTTACCGTGCAAGGCAACCCAATCAGCGGCGAGCAACGTTTCCGACATAGCTTAGTGAGTATTCTCTGCGGCTTGTTGAGCCTGCTGCGCTTCACGCTGCTTGCGCTGGGCGTACATGGCTTCAAAATTTACCGGCGCCAGCATCAGCGGGGGGAAGCCGCCACGATTGACGAGGTTGTCCACACACTCACGGGCGTAAGGGAACAGCAGGTTAGGGCAGAACGCACCTAACGTTTGCTCAAGCTGGGCACCTTCGATACCCGAGATACGGAATAGGCCCGCTTGCTCGACTTCAGCGAGAAACGACGTGGTGCCCGTTTCGCTATCGTTAACCTGAGCCGTCACCTTCACCACGACTTCGTACTGGTCGTCAGCGATTTTCTGGCTGGTGGTGTTAAGGTCGAGATTGACCTTAGGTTTGAACGCCTGCTTAAACACAGAGGGCGAATTAGGCGCTTCAAACGAAATATCTTTTACGTAGATACGCTGTAAAGAGAACTTCAGCTGTGGCTTTTCGCCTTCTGCGGCGCCAGCCTGGGGGGTATTGTTATCTTCCGCCATTGGAATGCTCCTGATAATTCATTCGATAAATAACGTCACGCAGATATTACCAACCACGTGATTACTTTTTAACGACCGGTAAACCATCGGCCTGCCATTGCGCCATACCACCTTTAAGCTTGGTAGCACGCTCGAAACCCGCTTTGGAGAGTTTTGCATGGGCAGCGCCAGAGCTCTGGCCATGCTTACACACCACGATAATCGGCTGGCTTTTAACTTTCTCCAGTTCGCTCATGCGGCTATCAAGGCTGCTTTGGGGTATGTTGCGTGCGCCAGCGATATGCCCGGCTTTAAAGTCTTTGCTTTCACGAATATCCAGCACCACCGCGTCTTCACGGTTAATGAGCTGGGTGGCCTCTGTAGAGGTCACGGCATTGGTGGCAGCACTGCGCGTTTCATAGGTAATCCACGCTATCAGTACCAGCAAAAACGCCCCCACTAATAGGGGGTGATTCATTACGAATTCGAACAGCTGATCGATCATCGCGAACATAATCTCTTGGTCTATGCAGAAAAAAGCGGCCTAGCCACTGTCAGAAACGCGACAAGTATACACGTCACACAGCATTCCGCGCAGGCCATGACGCCCGACGGCTGCCTGCGTTATGATGCCCCATGCACGCGAGCGTCGCGACCCCGATCATAAGGTGTTGCCTGAAAACTGCCTGAGCAGCCTTTAATAAGGTTTCAAAGCGCTCCTCACATTGTTTGACGGACCCACTTAACGAGGTTTTTTCCATGGCTACATCTACTACTCCGCGCCCCGTGGCGCTGATCATTTTAGACGGCTACGGCCATAACCCCGACAGCGCTCACAATGCCGTGGCCGCCGCCAACACGCCTGCCATGGATAAACTGTGGGCCAACCGCCCCCACGCCTTCGTCCACACCGACGGCCTTCATGTGGGTTTGCCTGAGGGGCAAATGGGCAACTCCGAAGTGGGCCATATGAACATCGGCGCCGGGCGCGTTGTGTATCAGGACTTTACCCGTATCACGAAAGCCATTGAAGAAGGCGACCTAGATACGATTGAGGTGCTAACCAAGCCGATTGACGAAGCCGTCGCCAACGGTCGTCCTGTCCACCTGCTGGGGCTACTCTCCCCTGGCGGCGTACATAGCCATGAAGACCACTTTATTGCCATGGCTGAACTGGCCGCCCGCCGCGGTGCTCAGCGTATTTATGTCCATGCTTTTTTAGACGGCCGCGATATGCCACCACAAAGTGCGCTACGTTCAATTGAGCGTGCTAACGCCCGTTTAGCGGAGCTGGTTGGCGCTGACAACGGTTTCGTGGCCTCGGTGATTGGTCGTTTCTACGCCATGGACCGCGATAATCGCTGGGAACGCGTTGAACAAGCTTACCGTCTACTTACCGACGGTCATGCCGACTTCATTGCCTCCAGTGCCGAAACCGCCCTACGAGACGCTTACCAGCGCGGTGAGACCGACGAATTTGTAGCTTCTAGCAGTATTCCGCTCAATGAAGGCGCTATTACCCTACAAGATGGTGACGCGGCGATTTTCCTCAACTTCCGTTCTGACCGCGCCCGCGAGCTAACCCGCGCCTTCACCGAGCCCAATTTCACGGGGTTTGAGCGTCGCGTTTGTCCAAAACTCGCGGGTGACGGCTTAGTAATGATGACCCAGTACGCTGCCGACATTCCCGCGCCAGCGGCGTTTCCGCCGTCAGATCTGAGCGACACTCTTGGTGAAGTGGTTGCTAAGCGCGGCCTTACCCAGCTACGCATTGCCGAAACCGAGAAATACCCTCACGTTACCTTCTTCTTCTCGGGTGGCAACGAAGCCGAGTACGAAGGCGAAGAGCGCATCCTCGTGCCCTCACCGCGGGACGTCAAAACCTACGACGAAAAGCCCGAAATGAGCGCTTTTGAAATCACCGATAAGCTAGTAGAAGCAATCGACAGCGGCCGTTTTGACCTAATGATCTGCAACTATGCCAATGGCGATATGGTCGGCCACACCGGCGATTTTAATGCTGCCGTTAAGGCAATTGAAACCGTCGACACCTGCGTTGGCCGCGTGGTAGAAGCCATCGAGCGCGCAGGCGGCGCCTGTTTGATTACGGCTGATCACGGTAACGCTGAACAGATGGTGCATCCAGAAACCGGCGCCCCGCAAACCGCCCACACCACCTTTATGGTGCCGTTGATTTACGTAGGTGAGCGAAGCGGCGCTTTAGAAGATGGCCGCCTGTGCGATTTAGCGCCTACGCTGCTGACGATAATGAACCAACCCCTTCCCGAAGCAATGACCGGGAAGCCGCTCATACGTTTTAATTAATGCCCATGCGGCACTGTTTAACGCTCCTGGCTATGCTGGCGCTATGGTATGCGCCAGCGGTTACTTTCGCCCAGCCAAATGAAAGTGCCGCACGCCAGCAGCTAGATGCCCTTGGCCAAGAAATTGATTCGCTCTCCCAGCGCCTGGGCGCCACTGGTCAAGCGCGCGACAGCGCTGAACGCGAGTTAAAAGAGGTAGAAACCGAGCTGGCCGACACCCACCAGCGCCTGGATACGCTTCAGGCCGAACGCCGCCAGCTAAACGAGGAAACCACGCAGTTACTTCAGCACAGAGATCGCTTACAAACTGAGCGAGATGCTCAATACACCGCGCTCGCTCAACAGCTGGCCGCGCTCTTCCGCCTTGGCCCAACGCCTCAGCTTAAACTCCTGCTTAACCAAAACGACCCGGCTGAGCTAGATCGTATGCAGGCCTACTTAAACCGACTGACCCAAGCTCGCCAGCAGCGTCTAGCAGACATTAGACGCCTTGATACCGCGCTTGCCGATACGCAACACGCCTTGAGCGAGCGCCAAACACGGCTTGATACATTGGCAGACGAGCTGGAGGCCCAGAGCGAGCTACTCGCCCAGCGCACTACTGAGCGACGCGGCGTCGTGGCAACGCTAGATGACCGTTATGGCAGCGAAGCTGATCGCCTTGCGGACCTTAACCAGAGCCGGGAACAGGCAGAGCAGCAGCTGCGCGCTATTCAGGCAGAGCTTGCCCGCTTATCGCAACCCACCCCTACCACCCATATCACCCGCACCCAAGGCGACCTGCCCTGGCCAGTGCAGGGGTCAATTACCGCGGATTTCCAACGCCGTGACGGCGTACACTATAACGGCATTGTTATCCAGGCCAACGAAGGCACTGCGGTAACGGCGGTTCACAGCGGCCGCGTCGTTTTTGCTGAATGGATGCGTGGTTTTGGCAACCTGCTGATCATCGACCACGGCGACCAGATTATGACCCTGCACGCCCATTTACAGCAGTTCAGCGCTCGCCCTGGCCAACAAGTCAGCCGGGGCGATGAAATTGGCCGGGTCGGTAACAGTGGCGGCCAGTCACGCTCGGCGCTCTACTTTGAAGTGCGCCGTGGCGGTGAACCAATTAACCCTCAACGTTGGATTGCACGCCGCTGACGGGATAAGCTGACGTGTATCACCACCTATAAAGCTTTAACGATTAACTTTGCGCAGCGCAGAGATGCGCTGCCTTTCGCCTAGCGGAGTCTGCATGACGCTATCTGTTACCGAGGTATCGGTCCCCGCCAAGCGTTTTTTGGCTACCCTGCTACCGCTTGCCCTGTTGTTAGCGCCGCTACCGCTAGTGGCCCAGCCCGCAGGTAACAGCGCGGCTGACGATCTTCCGTTAGAAGAGATTCAAACCTTTGCGGAAGTATTTGAGCGCATTAAACGCGGCTATGTAGAAGAAGTGGATGACCGCACGCTGCTGCGTAACGCCATGCGCGGCATGCTCAACGAGCTGGATCCTCACTCGGCCTATTTGGACGAAGAGGAGTATCAAAGCCTGCGTGAATCCACCCAGGGCGAGTTTGGCGGCATTGGCATTGAAGTGGGCACCGAAAATGGCCAGCTGATGGTTATTACGCCCATTGACGACACCCCCGCCTCCCGTGCTGGGCTGCTCTCCCGGGATATTATTATTGCCATTGACGGCACCCCCACCGACAACATGTCACTTCAGGAAGCGGTCAGCATGATGCGCGGTGAGCCGGGCAGCCAGCTTCGTATTTCCGTACTGCGCGCAGGCGAAGATGCGCCCCGCGAATTTACCCTGAACCGAGAAATCATTCGCAGTGAAAGCGTCAAGCATGAGGTGCTTGAACCTGGCTATGGCTATTTACGCATCAGCCAGTTCCAGTCACGCACCCCAGATCAGGCGCGCCAAGCAATAGAACGCATGGGCCGCGAAAAACCTCTTGAAGGCTTAATTCTCGATTTACGTAATAACCCTGGCGGCGTGCTGCAGGCCGCTGTCGGCGTGGCCGACCTGTTCCTAGATGAAGGGCTGATTGTGTACACTGAGGGGCGGCTTTCCGACACCGAAATGTCGTTTTCAGCCTCACCGGCAACGCCCGCTGGTGACGTACCGCTAGTGGTGCTGATTAATAGCGGCAGCGCCTCAGCGGCTGAAATTGTCGCAGGGGCACTGCAAGACCAGCGCCGCGGGGTCGTCATGGGTACCGAAAGCTTCGGTAAAGGCTCAGTGCAACAGATTATGCCGCTGGGTAACGGTGAAGGCCTTAAGCTCACCACCGCGCTTTACTACACGCCCAACGGGCGCTCGATTCAAGCACAAGGCATCGCGCCGGATGTAGAGGTAGTACGTGGCCGACTAGAGGTTGCCGAAAGCCGCCGCGAGATCCGCGAAGCCGACCTTGATGGACATCTGGGCGGTCAATCGGCTCTACCTCGTGAGCGCTCCGCCGCCGTCCAGCGTTTGCAGGATGATTACCAGCTCAGCGAAGCGCTTAATCTGCTTAAAGCGCTCAACGTTGTGGACCGCCGCCGCCGCTAACGGCACGACAGCGGCAGGCGACCACGCTCTCCAGTGGCCTGCCGCATAATCACGCGCTTTAACGGCACCAGTTGATTCATACCGCTCATACCTATATTTCGCGCGAGGGTGAGCACCGGCACATGACTACCAAACAGCACCTTAAAGCCTTTCATGAGCCCTAACATGGCGCTGTTATCAAAACGCCGCCGCCGCTCGTAGCGGGTCAAGGTGGTTAACGCCCCCCACGGCGCGCCGCGTTGCCAGGCAGTGATCACCTCTTCAGCCAACACCGCCGCATCCATAAAGCCCAGGTTTACGCCCTGCCCAGCCAGCGGGTGTATGCTGTGGGCGGCGTCGCCTACCAGGGCAAGGTTGGGCTGCACGTAGTGCGCTGCATGCCGCTGCACGAGCGGAAACCGATGGGCACTATCTACCACTGTCACCTCACCCAGCCGGTGACTAAATGCACTCCCCAGCGCGTCACCTAATGCTTCCCGGGAAAGACTCGCGAGTGACGTTGCATGGTCTGGGGTGGTAGACCATACAATTGAGCAGTAACGATCATCGCCCTTCACCGTCAGCGGTAAAAAGGCTAAAGGGCTTCCTGCAATAAAAGCCTGACGCGCCGTGGCACCATGCGTTTTTTCGCACAAAACCGTCGTCACTAGCGCATCCTGCTCCATCGCCTCTTCAGCGACCTCAATCCCTGCCAGCTCACGCAGGGCAGAGCGAGCGCCGTCTGCAGCGACTAACAGCGGGGTATGCAGCTGACGACCGTCCTCCAGTACCAGCCAACGCCCGGTATCGGTGGTTTGTAACGCTTGAATACGCGAACCGAAAAGGGGGCTAACCCCGGGCAAATGAAGCACCTGCTCATTGAGCGCCGCTAAGGTGACATCGTTTTCAACAATATGCCCCAGCACGGGGGCGCCCGCTTCATCGGAAGAAAAATCAATGCTGCCGCTGCCGTCAGCATCCCACACCTGCATATAGCGGTAAGGCGTTACTCTGGTCGCCTCCATGGCGGGCCATGCCCCTAGGTGGGTCAACAGGCGCTGGGAAACCGGTGTAAGGGCGCTTACCCTTGGCGCAGGCGCATGGCCACCAAACGCGCTAAGTTGCAGTGGCGACGCTTTCGCTTCTACCAGTGCTACCCGCATACCCGCTTTTGCTAGCAACCCTGCCAGCGCCGTTCCGACCATGCCCGCTCCAACAATCACCGCGTCAAAGTCTTCAACCGGCGCTTTGCTTGCCGCTGTTTGCGTTGTCATAGCACGTCCCTTAATTGCTTAGTAAATCAACGCTCCAGGCCCATGGCCCGACGCGCAAGGCCACGGCGCAGCGGGCCTATCAAATTAAGCCCAATCAGCCCAGCCGCGCGGGCATGGGGCAACAGAGGCAGTGAGTATCCGAATAAACGCACCAAGCCGTCGCTAAATCGGATAACGTTGGCCCGGTCTCGGGCACGCCGCTGTTCAAAGGCAAGCAGCGTTGGCATATCGCCCAACGAGCGCTGATGTTGGGCACCCTGCTCTAGCGCTTCCACTAGATCCATTACCGAGCGTAGCGCAAGATTGAACCCCTGGCCTGCTACCGGATGAAGCGCATGGGCCGCATTGCCCAGTACCGCCAACCCAGGCCGTACGGGTTCTTCGGCAGTAACTAGCGATAGCGGATAGCTGAAACGCTGCCCAACCCGCGTAAAACGTCCAACCCGATCGCCAAAGGCGGTTTGTAATTGATGCAAAAACGCTCGGTCAGATAGGGCTAAGCGCGCTTGGTCGGCGCCACTGGTATGGGTCCATACTAGCTCCATGGCTTGGCCTGGTAACGGCAGTAGCGCAATGGGCCCCTCTGCGGTAAATCGTTCATAGGCCACACCTTGATGGGGTTGGCTTACCCCAACATGGGCAATCAGCGCGGTTTGTTCATAAGAGTGGTGGCGGCTACTGATCCCCAGTTGCTCTTTAAGATCGGAACGTCCACCGTCTGCCAAAATAGTGAGCGCCGCCGTTAGCTCGCGCCCATCAGAGAGCACTAAGTGGTGGCCGTAGGCTTGGGGCGTTAGCTGGTCAACCTTAGCCGGGCAGTACCACTCTATGGGCAATCGCTGAAGCTGCTGGTGAAGCACGCGTCCCATCCAGGCATTGGGTATAACATGCCCTAATGCTGCAACACCCAGCTCTTTAGCGCTTAACCGCGCTGCGCCTAAGCGCCCTCGTTCGCTAATATGAATGCGCTCAATGGGCGCGGCTTCTTGCTGCATGGCTTCCCAAACGCCCAGTTGGCGAAAGCGCTGGGCAGACCCTTCGGCAATAGCGCTGGCCCTGGCATCAAAGCTGGGCTGCCAGGGCGTTTCCTGACTGTTTTCAGGCAACGCTGCCGCTTCAATAATCGCCACGCGCCAGCCGTAACGCTCAATCAGCGGCGCCAATGCACAGCCCAAGCTTGCCCCTACCAGCCCACCGCCGACTATCACGATATCGTGGCTGAGCGTTTGTTTCTCCTGATTAGCGCCTAGCATGGGCTTCTCCTGAAACTCTATCGTAAACCGTAACGTAATTTACATAATGCAGAAACAGCTTAATTCTCAGCGGTTATTTAGTAGCCATCAACTGCTCAATTTCAGCCACCTGCTTAGGCACGCCTGAGGTAAGCACCTCATGCCCTGCTGAAGTCACCACCACATTGTCTTCAATACGAATGCCTATGCCGCGATACACCGCTGGCAGTTCGTCGTCCTCAGGAATATACAGGCCAGGTTCAACCGTCAGCACCATGCCTTCTACTAGCGGGCGCGGGGTTTGCTCATCAAGGCGGTAAGTACCCACATCGTGAACATCCAGCCCTAGCCAGTGAGACGTAGAGTGCAGATAGAAGCGGCGATAGCTCTCATCATCAATACGCGCCTCTACATCGCCCTCTAGCAGCCCTAGAGAGATCAAGCCTGCCGTTAAGTCACGCACCACCCTTTGGTGGATATCCACCAAGCTTGCACCAGGCGCAACCGCTTGGATAGCGCGCTCTTGGGCCTCTAAGACGACTTGGTAAAGAGCCCGCTGGGCTTCGCTAAAACGCCCGCTAACAGGAAAGGTGCGCGTGATATCCCCGGCATACAGATCAAATTCGGCGCCTGCATCGATCAGCACCAGCGTATCCGCATCCAGCACATCGCTATTTTCAATATAGTGCAGCACGCAGGCGTTAGCGCCACCGCCCACAATAGTGCTGTAAGCCGGCCCGCTGGCACCCTGCCACTTAAACTCGTGCTCCAGTTCCGCCTGCAGTTGGTACTCGCTCAACCCTGGTTGGCAAACGCGCATTGCACGAACATGGGCCTGGGCGGAAATAGCTGCTGCATGACGCAGCAGTGCGATTTCTGCAGGGCTCTTAATCAAGCGCATTTGGTGAGTTAACGGTCGGCTATCGAGCCAGCCTTTTAGCGCTGGTTTACCACGCCGCAATCCCGCCTGCGCATGGGCTAGCGCGTTTTCTGCAATGCTTAAGGCCTCGGGGTTATCCAGCGGTACATAAAGCAATTCGCGGCCTTCCAGCAGGCTTGGCAACAGCTCATCGCGCTGGGCATTTTCATACGCCTGGTCAATACCATGCAGGCGTTCAACACCCAGGGCGCCCAGCCGCCTACCCGTCCAGGCTTCCAGAGTGGGGTCGCGGTCTTGGCAAAACACCACGCTTTGACCCTCCTCGCGGCCGGGCAACAGCACCAGCAACCCATCGGGCTCTTGAATGCCGGTAAGGTAGTAGAAGTCGCTCTGCTGGCGAAACGCGTACTCGCTATCGTGGGAGCGCGTTACCAAAGAAGCACCTGGCACCACCATGGCAGCATTTTGCGGTAGCTGCGCTATCAGCGCCTCGCGCCGCTTCAGGTACTCGGCTGGCTCAATCGCTGCGGGGCGGGGCAATAGCTCAGGCAACATATCGACTCCTAACAATTAATGGGCTGGTTAGAGATTACGTAAAAAAACTTAGTGAACGGGGGTGTCTGTTTGTTCAACCTGAGGCATGCCGGGGTGTTGTTCGGTATACAGCAACATGGCCGCCATACGTGCGTGTTCAGTCAGCGCAAATAGGTCATTCTCGTTTTCAGGGCTATCGTCGATATCAGTTTCGATCTGCGCAAGCCCTGCCAAGTCCTCAATGGCTTCACGCAGGGTTTGCGACCAGCGTTCACGCATCGACTCGTCGGCAGCGTCTTCGACAACTTCCATAAAGCCTAGCGTCCACTCTTTCAGACCCTGGGCCTGCTCGGCCAACGAGAACAGTTCATCAGGCAGCAACGGGGCATAATTCAAATCGCTGGCGCTAAGCGCTTCCAGCGTTTGCCGACGCCAGCCTAGTAAGCGTTCAGCGCTGGCCTCGTCACGGGGTTGCTCAACGCCTAGACTTAAGCAGACCTCCTCCAGCCACGCTTGGGCGGTAATGTCACGCAGCGCCAAGAGGCCAGACAGGCGACCGTCCAAGAAAGCCGGGGACTGCATGCTGCCATGCAGTAGAAACACATCCGCAACGTCAGAAAAGTCCTGGCGCTCTTCAATAAGAGACATGGTAATAACTCGCTTTAGAGTAAGTGAAGACGAATACAATAGAACAACGGTCGGCGCGCCTGCGCGTTGACCCCACGTAAGCGGCTCTCTTATAGTGAACGCCGTCTATCCTTCCTATGCAGTGATGTTAACGCATCGGTCAACAAAATGACCTGTGCTGGAGCCTTTGATGAGTAACGCTAAGCGGCCAACTAAAGAAGTCACCCTACTGGGTCGCAGCTATGTAATTGCCTGCGATTCCGGTGAAGAAGCCAAGCTTGAGCGCGCTGCTCGCTATTTAGACCGCGCCATGCAAGGCATTCATGCTCAAAGTAGCGTGCTGGGCAGTGAGCGGATTGCCATTATGGCGGCGCTTAATATTACCCATGAGTTGCTTGAAACGTTAGACGAGCACCGTGCTGGCGAAGCGAACCTCAGCCGCTTGAATGACCAGCTTGAACGCGCACTGGCCAAAACGCGCCGTGCCGAAGAACCTTAACGCGATACTTTGGCATTAGCCCTGGCTCTGGTAGGATAGTGGTGTTCTCTGGGGTGTACGCCAGTCGTTATAGTCCCTCGAGCCTATGCGCAGTACCCAGGGGGCCAAATGCTAGCCAGGCCCGTGTGCATGTCCGTGCGTCGGAAAGCCTGACGGTCTGGCTGCGGCCACCCACCTGAACCAGTAGGTTCAGGGCCAGAACGACAGCGGCACTCTGGGGAACACTTTCAATGCACGACCTCTCTTCCCGCCATACCACTTACCATTGCCGCTTGGATGATAAGCGCGCCCTGCGGCGCGAACTCAAGCGCAAGCGACAGGCACTTTCCCCTTACCAACAGCGCCAGGCCGCCATGGCCCTTTGCCAACGGCTAAAACGGCTGCCCGAAATTCGCCGAGCTAAACGCATCAGCCTCTATCTACCGGTGAATGGTGAGATTGACCCAACACCGCTACTTCCTTGGCTACGCCAGCGTAATGTCGAGGTTTATCTACCGGTGCTTCGCCCTTTCAGCGCCAATAGCCTCTGGTTTGTGGTTTACCGGGCTACAACACCGATGGTTAAAAACCGGTTTGGCATTGCCGAACCGTGCCCACGCTTCGCAGCTAACAGGCGTCATCGGTTACCTGCCTGGGCATTGGATACGTTGATTGTGCCACTGGTAGGCTTTGATGCTGAAGCAAACCGTATGGGCATGGGCGGCGGTTTTTATGACCGTAGTCTCGCCTTCATGCAAAGAAAAGGGCCTGCCCCCGCACTGATCGGTGTTGCCCATGCCTGCCAGCAGGTAGAGACGCTCCCCGTGGAGCCTTGGGACATTCCACTTAATGCCGTCGTCAGCGACCAAGTGACGGTGCGTCCAACAAAAACGGGCTAACCCTAGAGGGCAGCCCGTTTGCAAAACAATTAATTACCAATAGGTGCAGCAGCGTGAGCTGAATGCGCGGGAGGTATAACCTGATGAGTTAACTCCCCGACACTGCCTGCGCATATCCAGTGGCAAGTACGCCGAGTAAAAACACCACTGTTAACGCCATCACCATATCAGGCTTCTTCCGCCGCATGCCTCTTCTCCAACATCTTTCACGGTTGCCAAATACCCCTCAGTGCGTCACCCAGGCTTTACCTTTGGAAAGGAGACACACTGCATTAATTTCGATCATGACTATAGGGCTATAAGGCCCTGCTGACAACAGCGATAAGCGCTATTTTTAACGTCCAATTAAACGTTTCATAGCGTTTAGACTGCCTAGCTGCTCTCACTCATGGCGTTAGTAAGCGCTTACATACTACTAAGCCATAAACAAACGATAGGCTGGGTTATCGCTCTCCTGCCAATAGCGGTATCCAATTGCATCTAAATATTCAGCCACGTGGGTGCGGTCACTGCTCGGCACTTGCATCCCCACCAATACGCGGCCGTAGGCGGCACCGTGGTTGCGGTAATGAAACAGCGAAATATTCCAGTCGTGGGGCAGCTGGGTTAGGAAGTTCATCAACGCCCCTGGCCGCTCTGGAAACTCAAAGCGATAAAGCTCCTCTTCGAAGCGCTCGCTGGGGCGGCCGCCACTCAGGTGACGAATATGCAGTTTCGCTAGCTCGTTATCAGTAAGGTCTTCCACCTGGTAGCCCCCTTCGCGAAGCTTATCCAGTACCGCTTGGCGGTCTTCCCCGCCGGGCTTCACCTGCACACCGACAAAGATGTGGGCTTCGCTATTGTCAGCGTAGCGATAGCTAAACTCAGTCACCATACGCTTGCCTAAGGTACGGCAGAATTTTTTAAAACTGCCGGGCTTCTCGGAAATCGTCACCGCCAAGATCGCTTCACGCTGTTCACCAAGCTCGGTGCGCTCAGCGATATGCTGCAGGCGGTCAAAGTTGGTGTTAGCCCCCGAGTTGATGCAAATCAGCGTTTGGCCTTCAACGCCCGTTTGCTGCACGTACTTTTTCAGCCCCGCCAGCGAAAGCGCACCCGAGGTTTCCGCCACCGCACGCGTATCTTCAAAGATATCTTTCACCGCAGCGCACATTTCATCGGTGTTAACCGTAATCACCTCGTCCACCAAATCGCGCACAAGAGAGAACGGCACCTCGCCAATTTGTGCAACCGCCACACCCTCGGCAAATACACCCACCTGATCCAGCACCACCCGCTCACCCGCCTCTAAGGCGGCTTTCAGGCAGGCACTGTCTTCGGCTTCTACACCAATAATCTTGATATCAGGACGCAAGTACTTCACATAGGCGGCCACTCCAGCGATTA
Source organism: Halomonas sp. GFAJ-1 (assembly GCF_000236625.2). Lineage (NCBI taxonomy): Bacteria > Pseudomonadati > Pseudomonadota > Gammaproteobacteria > Oceanospirillales > Halomonadaceae > Halomonas > Halomonas sp. GFAJ-1. The sequence continues at coordinate 6,355 of NZ_AHBC01000071.1, read as the reverse complement.
ACCCACCGCCGCCCACCGGAATGAAAATAGCGTCTAGGCGGCCACTGTGCTGGCGCAGAATTTCTACGCCAATGGTGCCCTGGCCTGCCACCACATCGATATCATCAAAGGGTGGGATGTAGGTATAGCCGTGCTCTTTGATCAATTCCTGCGCGTGCTCGGCAGCGGCGGCAAAGGCATCGCCTTTCAGGATGACTTTAGCCCCACGAGCACGCACCGCCTGAACCTTGATGTCCGGCGTAATGCGTGGCATCACAATGATGGCTTTAACGCCCATTAGCTTGGCTGCCATAGCCAACCCCTGGGCATGATTGCCTGCTGATGCAGCGATCACCCCCTTGGCCTTCTGCTCTTCGGTGAGCTGAGCCATTTTGTTATAGGCGCCGCGAATTTTGAACGAGTACACCGGCTGCAAATCTTCGCGCTTAATTAAAATTTGGTTATGGAAGCGACGCGACAAAAAGGGAGCAGGAGAAATGGGGGTCTCACAAGCGGCTTCGTAAACGCGGGCTTGGAGGATCTTTTTGACGGTTGCTTCTAGCATGCGGAATTCCCAGAAAAATAGCGTGACCCATAGGGGTACGGACAAGGCTCTTATTGGTAGCAGATTACGCCTAGCGACGTCTAGCAGCGTTTCCATCGGCAGTTATCGCTGGGGCCGTTATACTAGGGATCACCTGCCAACCCTGACGCTGGAAAACACAATGACCCAAGATGAACTAAAAGCCGCCGTGGCGGACGCTGCCATTAAAGAGATAGAACTACACCTTGAGAAAGATACCGTGTTGGGTATCGGCACAGGTTCAACCGCCAACCTGTTTATTGACTGCTTAGGCCCGCTACGTGACCGCTTCAGAGGGGCCGTTGCCAGCTCAGAGGCGAGTGCCAAGCGCCTACAAGCCTTAGACATTGAGGTGTTTGAGCTTAACAGTGTTGGCAGCATTCCTTTCTATATAGATGGTGCAGACGAAGTTAATGCTCACTTACACATGATAAAAGGCGGCGGAGCCGCGCTTACCCGTGAAAAAATTGTTGCCGCCTGCGCTGAACGTTTTATCTGCATCGCCGACGGCTCGAAAGAAGTGGCTCGGCTCGGTAGCTTTCCACTGCCGGTAGAAGTCATCCCGATGGCGCGCTCTTACGTTGCCAGAGAGCTGGTCAAGCTAGGCGCAGACCCTGTGTATCGGCAAGGTGTAGTGACCGATAACGGTAATCAAATCATCGACTGCTTTGATTTTATGATCGACGATCCCGTCGCTATGGAAACACGGATTAATGCCATTGTGGGCGTGGTTACCAACGGCTTGTTTGCTGCTCGCGGTGCCGATGTATTGCTATTGGGTAAGGCAGATGGCGTAGAACGCACTGCGCTACGCTAATCAACGCTCCAACCAACCATCAAGCCCTTCGAGAGTGCGCGCTAGCGCGCCTCGATGGGCATTGATGGCAACACGCCCTGCCTCACCCTGCTCGCGAGCACACTCTGGCGCGTCAAAATACTCGACTAGCCTTACCGCTAGCGCATCGGGCGTGCTGACCAACGTGAGTGCGCCAACGGCTAACAGCGGATCGGCCACGTCGTTAAAATTCTCGATAAAGGGGCCGCTGAGCACCGGTTTACCCAACGCAGCCGGTTCAAGCACGTTGTGGCCACCCAATGGCACTAAGCTCCCCCCCACATAGGCCACGCAGCCTGCTGCATACAGCGTAGCCAACTCACCTAACGTATCCCCCAGGTAGACCTGCGTTTGTGGCGTGACTGCCTGTTGCTGGCTGCGGCGGCTTAACACCCACCCGCCGTCAGTGCAGAGAGTCGCTACCTCATCAAAACGCTGGGGGTGACGCGGCACTAGCACCAATAGCGCATTAGGAAAGCGCTTACACAGCTGGCGGTGCGCTTCTAACAGTAGCATCTCTTCCCCTTCACGGGTGGAGCCTGCTACCCATACAGGCCGCTCCGCCCAGCCGCGAAGTAAGCGCTCACTTTCTTTTATCGCCTTATCTTTAGGGGCAAGCTCGAATTTTAACGACCCAACCACAGTCGTGATCTCGGCCCGCGCGCCGAGGGCTTGAAAGCGCGCAGCATCGGCTGCCGATTTCGCCGCCAGCCACGTCAGGTTCGCTAAAGCGCTAGCCATCAACGGGCGCAGACGCTGATAGCGTGTAAAGGCCCGCGGCGATAGCCGACCGTTCACCACGACAACAGGCACCCCTTGTTGATGGCAAGCGTGGAGCAGGTTGGGCCACAGCTCGGTTTCAAACAGCAGGGCAACCTTAGGTTTCACACGGTTGAGGAAGCGCTTTGCCGCGCCAGGATAATCTAGCGGCAGAAAACAGTGGGCAAGCCTTACGTTGTCGGCTGCAGTTTGCTCATCCATCAGCACTTGGGCCTGCTGGGCGCCGGTAGCGGTCATGGTGGTAAGCAGCAGGCTGTGCTTCGGGTACCGCGCCAGCAAGCCCTCTATTAACGGGCGGGCAGCGCGCACCTCCCCCACCGAGGCGCAGTGCAGCCAAATGCGCGGCGCCGGGGGGAGTTCGCCAAGGCGCAAACCAAGCCGCTGAAGGCGGGAGTAAGTAAGTACTTGCTCTCGCCAAATACGCCAAGTAATCAGCGGAGACAGTACATAAAGCACCGCTGAGTAAGCCCACCGAGGCCACGTCGGAAGCGACATTAACGCTCGCGATCCAAAATAGAGCTAATCATTGCCGTCGTCGATACGCCATCTTCAAAGCCTAATACCTTTACTTCGCCACCGTTGGCCATCACCGCGGCCCCACCAGCAATGTCTTCAGGGCGATAGTCGCCGCCTTTCACCAAAATATCCGGCAAAACGGCTTCAATTAGTGCCTGAGGCGTATCGTCACTAAAAGGCACGACCCAATCGACGGCGCCTAACCCTGCTAGTACCTGCATCCGTCGGTTTAGCGGGTTAATAGGGCGCTTGGGGCCTTTTAGACGGCCTATGGATGCATCGTCATTGACGGCCACGATCAACCTGTCCCCCAAACGTTTAGCCTGCTCAAGATACGCCACGTGGCCAGCATGGAGGATATCGAAACAACCGTTGGTCATCACCAACCGCTCGCCGCGAAGCTGGGCACCTCGAACCGCTTCCACCAGCGGGGTCTGCTCAATTACGCCAAACTCCGCAAGCTTGTCACCGTGCAGCGCGGTATATAGCTCGGCAACCGAAAGCGTTGCGGTGCCCGGCTTAGCAACTACAAGGCCAGCACCCAGGTTAGCCAGCATCATGGCTTCGGGCAGTGCGTGGCCTGCCGCCAGGGCGAGGCCCATCAAGCCAATCACGGTATCGCCCGCGCCGGTTACGTCGAATACTTCCTGGGCGCGGGTAGGCAAGTGCAGCGGCGCATGGCCTTCACGAATGAGGGTCATGCCTTTTTCACTGCGGGTGATGAGCAAGGCTTCCAATTCAAGCTCGGTGCGCAGCGCCTCACCGCGTTGGGCAAGCACGTCATCGGTCGCACACAGCCCAACCACCGCTTCAAACTCGGTTAAGTTGGGGGTAATCAAGCTAGCGCCGCGGTACTTGCTAAAGTCCTGGCCCTTAGGGTCAATCAGCACCCGTTTACCATGGGCGCGTGCCATCGCGATTAACTTCTCCACCTGATTGAGCGTGCCTTTCCCGTAATCAGAGAGGATCACCACATCACAGGCTGGCAGCGCTTTTTCGACTTGTGCTAACAGCGCTGACGTATCGACCCCCTCAAGGCTCTGCTCAAAATCTAAGCGCAGCAACTGTTGGTTGCGGCTCATCACACGCAGCTTCGTAATCGTGGGTACTTCTGAGCTACGCTGAAAGTAAGTACTTACATTTGAAGCCATCAAGCGCGACGTCAACAGCTCAGCGTTGTCATCCTCTCCGACGACGCCTGCTAAAGCAGCATGGCCGCCCAAGGAGGCCACATTAAGCGCGACGTTCGCAGCGCCGCCTGGACGGTCGTCGGCGTTCTCTACACGCACTACCGGCACCGGCGCTTCTGGCGAAATACGCGTTGTGCCACCGTGCCAGTAGCGGTCGAGCATTACGTCTCCCACCACCAGCACGCGGGCGTGTTCTAGGGCGGTTAAATCAACTTTCATCCGAAGGTCCTGTTGTTGGCTGCGCTGCGGTATACGCCAGCAGCGCGTCTAGCTTTGCAATCACATCATCAGCTTTGATTAGATCCATCGCATCGGCATGGCGCACCCGCTGCCCCCAACTAACCTCCTCTACCGATTTATGTAGGTACGTGCGCACCGCATCAGGGTAGGCATTGACGGCAAAGTCGCGCCACAAATAAGGCGCTGCCCTCTGCGGATTGGTGGTGGCATAAAGGCCAAGCGTTGGTGTCCCCATGGCGTTGCCCATATGGACAGGGCCAGTATCCGGGGCAATCACCGCCTGTGCATTATCAATAAGGGCCAGCACCCCTTTTAACGATGTGCCGCCTATGGCGTTAATCACGCTACCTGGCTGGCATAGCGCTTCAATCTGGTCACTCACTTCACGCTCAAGGGAGCTACCGCCGCCGGTTAAAACGCTCTTCAAGCCATGCTGCACCCACGCATGTTCTATAACGCTAGCGTAGCCTTCCACCGACCAGTTGCGAAAGTTACGCAGCCGCGCGTTGCTGCAGGGGTTAATCACTAAATAAGGCCCTTCGCCGCTGATCACCCGCGCCTCATCGTAGGCCACCGGGGGTACGGCTAAGTTCCACTCGAGGCGGTCGTCTTCTACTCCCAATAAGCGTGCGAAGTCCATAAACGACTCCAACACATGGGCATTGGGGTGTGGCGCAAGCTGGCGCTGGGTAAACCAGTGCTGGGCATCTTTGGCGCGGGCTTTGTCGTACCCTACCCGCACATCGGCCTTTAACCCCAGTGAGAGCACGCTGGCGCGAATGGCCTGCTGCATGTGCAGCAGCACATCAAAACGCGTATCGGCCAGTTCCCGCCAAATGGCTCGCATGCCGGAAAGACCGGTAGACTTGTCATAGACAACAAACTCGACCCCAGAAAGCCCCGCCAGTAAACTGTATTCCCCCTTGCCGATAATCCAGGTAATACGTGCGTGGGGCCACTGGCGCTGCAATGCCCGCACCGTGGGCACGAGATTGCACACGTCTCCCAACGCGGAGAGGCGCAAAATGGCAATATGGTTGGGTTGAGCAGGCAGAGAGGGCTTCATGCGCTTAGCGGCACTCCGGAAGGAAAGTTGGCTGATTTTATATGATGTAGACAGTTTAAGTGACGCTGGCGCATCACACCAACTCGATACAACGCTGTTTGAAGAGGAGTATTGGCGCAAACAGGGGTTAATCGTCGGTGAGGCGCCTGGGCGTGGCAGTAGCCTTTTTTTACAGGCCCGCGCTAACGAGCAGTGGGTAATGCGCCCCTACCGCCGTGGCGGGCTGGTCGCCAAGCTAAGCCAAAAACGCTATCTATGGCTTGGAGAAGAGCGCACCAGAGCGTTCCGCGAGCTACGCTTAACCGCCAAGCTGTATGAACAAGGTTTACCTGTGCCACGTCCGGTTGCCTGCTGCGTAACGCGCTTCGGGGTCACCTACGAGGCGGCACTGCTTACGGTGCGAGTACCAGGCGCCCAGGCGCTGGCATCCTTACTCGCTGCTGATAAAGCCGACCATGCACTGCTAAAGCGCGTTGGCGCGATGATTAAACGCTTTCATCAGGTAGGGCTTGACCATGTGGATCTCAACGCCCGCAATATTTTAATCGACCCTAATGGCGAACCTTGGCTGATTGACCTGGACCGCTGTCGCCTTCGGCCACCTGGCAAGTGGCAGGAACGAAACTTGAAACGGCTGGAGAGGTCGATATTAAAATTTACTCGCACCTTAGATGCAATGCTGACGATAAAAAGCAGCTACAATTCAAGCAGAATTATTTAATATTAGGCTTTTTATGTTATTAGAAAATATAACGCCCGTCATCATTTCAAAGAATAGCGAAAATACCATTAAGCAATGCTTGGAGTCTCTTAAAGGCTTCAAGAATGTGCTTGTTTATGACAACGGTTCTACCGATGCCACTATCAGTATTTGTCGCTCGTTCGACAATGTTATTGTTATTGAGGGCGATTTTTTTGGGTTTGGGCCAACAAAAAATTATGCTGCAGAGAAAGCACCAACAGACTGGGTATTCTCTCTTGATTCAGACGAAGAGCTTCATCAAAGTGCCTTTGACGAGCTTTCAAGCTGGGACATTAAGGATACTCAAACCGTTGGCCAGATATTAAGAGAAAATTGGTTTTGCGGTAAAAAAATTACCACAAATGGCTGGGGAAATGATTCTATCATTCGACTTTATAATAAAAAAATACATAGATTTACTGAT
>NZ_AHBC01000072.1:0-1168 GCF_000236625.2 Halomonas sp. GFAJ-1 | reverse complement strand
TAATAAACCTATAACTGTTAATGTATTATTTAATTTCTAGTTGACTAATTTTTTGATCAGATATTTTGTCTGAGTATGACTTTTTTGGTTATTTACCTAAAAAGGCTACCCATATAAGGTAGCCGTCACTAGATTTATGAGTATGCTTTGCTATATATTGTCGAATCTATTACAACATATGAAAAATTAAAGCATTGGTATCGTGGCGTTCAGGTATTCGCCTAAAACGGTGTCTTGCATGTTGGTATTAGGCTGTAAGTTCCATAAGCTATTTTCCACGCCGCGAGCAATCAAATGAATAACTGCCGACTCGATAGCAGACATCACCGCTAGCTGTACTGGCTCATTGGTGGTGATGCCAGCTTCTGCTTCAAGGAGGCGACGAAAATCAATAAAGCGATAAACGCCTGCTCGAAGCTCTTTCGAATAGATAGTTTTGGTGGTTGTAACGTTAGCTAGCACTTCACCTGTTGATATTTCAACAGCCCTTAAATTAACGGTGACTTGGTCAACTTGATACTGCCCTGAAGCGCCAATCCCAAAGTACTCAGCACCTGCTCCACCGGTTCGAATATTAGATTCATAGGCAATAATGCCGCCTTCTAGCATTACCGAAGCCGCTCTAAGTGAAGGGAGTGTATCTGGCTGGCCAAAACGTTCAAATTCAGCGCGGATAATTCGCCGTTCGGTAAGTAGGTTTTGCAACCCCACCCGCTCCAGTGGAATAAACCAACCCGAGTCTGCTAGTGCGCCGGTAAGCATCGCAGCGGCCCCTTGTGTTACAGCTGTAGAGAACGTACTAGCTGGCGCTGGTCGATATTGTCCTGTTTGATCACGAAAATCATAGACAGATACAAAAATTCGTCCTGCGGGAGGAGGAAGAGAGACTAAATCTTGATAGGTAGCGCCACGTGGCGTTAATGTTGCCTGTGCGCCTTCTAAATTTTCTGAATTGGCTACTACACCAGCGCAACCGCTAAGCAGGAGAATTAAAAATATTACAATCGTTGTTTTCATTGTGTTCCCCTTTTTTAAGACAACTTACCCTTTAAGATTCATGAAAAGCTCTATTAATTTTTTGATATATTTAAGTAAAACGTCAGTGTCTTCATGGGTTAAAAAGCCCACCAACACTGATACTAGTTACATCGCCTGTTAGCTTATCGAC
>NZ_AHBC01000073.1:0-1415 GCF_000236625.2 Halomonas sp. GFAJ-1 | reverse complement strand
AGATGCGTACTTTGGTGGCTGTTAACACAACGGCTTCAACTCGTTGACTGTATGAATGTATAGTGCCAGATAAATACGAAACTACAACCCCTGCAGCGCTAGCGCGCTGCCCGCTTGTATCCCCGCCCTCAATCGGGCGAGGGTTTACGCGGATTTTTGATAAAAGAACCGGGTATCCCGCGCAAAATCTGATGAAAAAAACATCGCTTTCTCTTGTCGCCGCACTAGCTTTAACTTCTGCTGCGGCCAGCACTGCTACTGCTGATGACTCATTCACTTTGGGGTTGATGGCAGGAACAACGGGCGTTGGCCTAGAAGGCTCTTGGCGTTTCCATAATCGCTTTTCTATAACTGCCAATTATGCTGGTGGCCTTGATTACAGCGGTGATTACGACACTGACGATGTCGATTACTCTGGCGATATTTCTTTACAAGCAGGCATGCTTAAAATTGATTACTACCCTTTTGCAGGGCGCTTTTTTTTGACGGCTGGCGCGGCATTGCCAGACATGACCGCTACGGTCACGGGCCGTTCACGTGATGGCCAGAGTTTCGAACTCAACGATAACATCTATTCAGCTGATGAAATTGGCACGCTTAATGGTGAAGTGGTAATTGCGGATACGATTCAACCGTACATCGGCATGGGCTGGCGTTCGTCAAACACTAATGGCTTTGGCTTTTTCTCTGAACTTGGTGTGTTCACCACCGACGTAGATGTTCAGCTGTCAACTTCACGCGGTCTAGAGAATATTGATCCAGTATTCCATGCTGACTTACGGGAAGAAGAGCGCCAACTACGTGAAGACGCTGACAGCTTGCGCGTCTACCCTGTAGCAACGCTAGGCATTTCTTACACTTTTTGAATGCTCCCTGCGTAGCTCGACTTACGCAAGCCTTCAGTGACAAGAGCCAGAGTTCTTCGGCTGACACTCCCCGCCCGTTGGCCGAGGGTTCTTGAGTCACCCCAAAAACCTTCCTGCTTCCCCACGCCTTCACTAGACAGCGGCTACGCCGCTGCCCCCGCTCCAGTCGCTCCACAGGCGAACCCCGCCAGTCCGGCGGTTCGGATATTGTTGGCCGCGTTGATGTCGCGGCCGATGGCCTCGCCACAGCCCTCACAGTGCCAATGGCGCTGCGATAGCGGCAGCTTCTCGACCTTGTGGCCGGGTAATCCCCCCGAAAAATAATCGCGTTGATAAGTGGAATTTTGTAACCTGAAAAAACAGGAGATTTCACACGCGCAAATCACGTTTTACTGACAGCCAGATTATGGCGATTTTGAAGCAGGCTGAGTCTGGTGTGCCTGTCCCCGAACTATGTCGCGAGCACGGCATGAGCAGCGCCTCATTTTATAAATGGCGCTCCAAGTACGGTGGTATGGACACGTCCATGATGAAGCGCCTCAAGGAGTT
>NZ_AHBC01000074.1:0-1052 GCF_000236625.2 Halomonas sp. GFAJ-1 | reverse complement strand
AATAACGATCAGAAAATATAGTCAAACATAGCTAAAACAGCAAGGGATGATTTACATTATTAAAAATAACATACAAACTGCCTTAACGGGAATTTTAATACTAAGCACTTTTTATCATCAACATAATTTATTAAGAAAAAATAATGATTATAAAAAATTTTTAATCATGAAAAACCCCAACACTAAACACCGAGGCACTGGTCAAATATTCGTCATCCAAAACAGCGTACAGCGTTATAAAGCTAGCAGATTAGTCTAAGCCTTTAGCATTCAAAACACTGTTTTCTTAACGCTGTAAAAACGGCTCAGTGGTTTCCTCAAGATGTTCGGCTAGCCTGACTGCCATAACCCCTGAAGGTTTCACTTACTCACGCGCACTAATTCTGGCTGACTGTCATGCTCAGCTGCTTGGATTAATGACCTGTAGTTATCCATTTCAAAACACTCAAAAACATAGCTAGTAATAGCTCTATTCACCACTTCATCGCTCCGCCCAGGGCTTGTTCACGTGCGCCTCTTACCACAAATGAGCATGGCAACATGCTGGTACTTCAGCAGATACTAAGGAATTAGTCGATCACCATGGGCAGGCGATATGTCCACATTGCACCGGATTGCCTGGAAGAAGCCGCCAGACTAAATCTTTCGGCAGTGTCTACGCTGTAGACACATACGAAAAAGCCGCCCTATTAAGGCGGCTTGATCATTATCTCTAACGCTTTGCTTTATAATCACTTTAAGTGGTGCCGACACCGGGAGCCGAGGCTTACTGACTGCAAAAACCTCACCTGCTTACTCACAGCAGCATCTTAAAAATAAAAATCAAACACTTACACAGCCTTTAACAGTCGTTTTAGCACACTAAAGCATATTTGTGTGGACACTTTTATCCCCTACCTGCTTTCACCAATTTTTCAGCCACTTGGCCTACATCTTTCAGCGTATCAGTCGGTCTAGGGCTATTAACATCAGAGTAATCAACACTCCTACTTTCAAAAATAAAATCCTCGTATTTACTTATACTGCTATCACAGTCACCTCCATACTCTTTA
>NZ_AHBC01000075.1:0-1467 GCF_000236625.2 Halomonas sp. GFAJ-1 | reverse complement strand
GATGTGACGTGTTCAATTATATTGAAATGTTTTACAACCCAAAGCGCCGACACGGCACAAGTGATAACTTGTCACCGGTTGAGTATGAAAGGCGTTACTTTAAGAGCCTAACGGGTGTCTAGAATATCCGGGGCGATTCATACCCCTGAGCCGCGGGGCTTCCTTCGCGCTTATCAGCCACACCTGCGCTACTACCTAGTGGACGAGGCGCGCTATACTGACGAAGAGTTAGGTTTGGTGCAAACACCGCTGAGCGGGGTGTTTAGTATCGAGAAAGCTTCCAAAGATCGTCAGGGGCTTCAGCAGGCTGTGGATCGGGTTGTGGCCATCATTCAGGCTGATCCCCACAAAGATCGGATTGATAAAATTATCACCCGATGGCTTAAGCGCCATTTGCAGCGGCTTGGGGCTGAGGTCAATCTGGATCAGCTCAACAGTTTGGTGGAGGATAAAGATATGCTGGCAGAGAATCTTGAAAACTGGGCTCAGAAAGAGCGCCAAGTAGGGCGTCAAGAAACGGAGCAGCGTTTGAAGAAGGAAGCTGATCAGCGTGTTTTGGACAGCAAGCGACATGCAGCGCGCAAACTGATCGCCCGGACTGAAATGGATGATCAAGCGATTGCTGAGATTACAGACTTATCTGTTGAGGACGTAGATACGCTACGTGCCGAGGTAAAGCACTGACTTTGTTCTAAGCCTGTGGGGGTAAAAAATATGTTGGCTGAGAACCTTAAAACTGGGCGCAAATGAATACCTGGGTCACTAGGTGGTTACCGCCAATTCACTTGATGAGCTGTTCACCAACTAACACTTCTTCGCAGAGAGTCGAAATAGGTGCGCTGAAAATTTAGGGACTCTTGCTGGAAAGAGCATCGCCAAGGACGAGTTCAACGAGGAATGTTGTGACAAGGTTGCCACTATCGAAAGATCAAATCCCCTTCCGGGGCGCTCGGTGAGATCGAACGGGTCAATATTGATGTTGCCAATCAGTTGCCCGTGTCGTCATGGTTGGATGTTGAATTAGCCAATACCTTACTTATCTTCCACCCGGTTTCGGTGCAAAAGGTTTCGCGGCATTACGAAGTAGTCAGTGGTTTTCGCGCGTTTCATGCTGTAAGTGCATTGCTGGATCCAGAAGCCTTCATCTCGGTAGGCATCACAGATGCTCACGAATCTGATTTGGTCAGAGGAGCGTTGTTTGAGCTTATTAGCCATAGCCTGATGCACTGTCCTGTGGCTGTGGATGCGAAAGAGCGCGTCTATCGACAGTTAAAAGAGCTCTCTATTACGCTGCGTAAGACGCACGGCATCAAGGTGCCTAGGTTTTGTACGAAAAGCCTTATCTGCTAACTTTACCTATGCAAAAGCAGCATAGGGGAAAACAATGGTCGGACGTTACGAGATTTCTGATGACGGCTGGGCACAGATCGAAGATATCGTGGCTCCCCCTCAAACCATGGGCAGACC
>NZ_AHBC01000076.1:0-1036 GCF_000236625.2 Halomonas sp. GFAJ-1 | reverse complement strand
CGACCTCGGCCACGCGATGGCCGCGCTCTACCACCTGCTTGACGGCTTCGATTTTGAATTCTTCAGTGTAGCGGGGATAGCTCATGGTTCCTCCTAGATACCTTTAGTATAAGGCCTGGAGGTGTCTACGAAACCTGGGGCGATTCAATGATAGGAATCTACGCTATTTCATTAGGGCTAACTGTGAGTAGCTATCTTGTGGCGAGTATGTTGCCGAGAGACTATGCAAAGAAGCGAAGCCGTTAAACCGGCTTCGCTCAAGCTTACTTAACGATGCGGATATTATTTTTTATTGGCTTCTTGGCTACAGTCGTGTTATTTATTGCATATGAAACTTTCATTAGGATGTCTCGCCAAGTCCCATCGCTATGCTCTATGCACTCATCGATAACACCGTCTTCCATCGTAACGACGCCGTTGGAGTTTAATATGTCTATGATTCGAGATTTTATACGCTCCTTTTTAGCAGCGTTAAAGTTAATCTGTATGCACCTATCTAGCAGTCCCCTGTCTAACTTTTGAAGATAGTTTGTTGTCAGCACGCATATAACATCTGAATTGTTTAAAAAAGCTTTTAAAGCCCTTTGTGCCGGTTCGGTTAGGTTGTCAGCTTCATCAAATATGAAATAGTGGTATCCACTCGCGTTGAAAGAAACAAAAGAGCGCTGGTTGTTGCATCTTTTAATTATGACGTCTATTGACTCGCTCTTGTTGCAGCTAATGAATAGCGGTTCGGCAACCATTTGTTGAGAAGTTAAAGCTAGTTCAAAGTCTTGGCAAAACAAGCCTGCGCATGTTGTTTTCCCTGTCCCATAGCTTCCATATAGGCATAGTGCAGTTTTTCCAAATCTAGGGAATGGGATTCGTTGATGAATAATATCATTCACTATTGTCTCTGATTGACTGTCGGAGAAAACAATGTCGTGGATGTTAGTCGGTGTTGTGTTTTTCATTTTATTTTCCTTCGTTATGCTGCGGTATGGGTTTTAACGTTGGCTTCATGTTTGCTTTTTACATCGCCAATATTAACAAGTGC
>NZ_AHBC01000077.1:0-4937 GCF_000236625.2 Halomonas sp. GFAJ-1 | reverse complement strand
GTGTCAGGTTTAAATCAGATATAGACGAATTTTAAACTATATTAACTACATTTTTTTGATGATTTTACTGTGGTCTTGATTTTTTTTGGTGTTATTCAATGTTTTTTTAAAGACAATAACGACACCAATTAATCGGCTATATTTATCTGTTTTTTATTTAACCAGATAACTAGCTGGCTAATAGCCCCTTATGCTCAATTATTGATGCTGCCATCATCATCAAAGAGCGAAAGCTGCTGACGATTGGCGGGTTGCGCTTTTTTGCCACGCCGAACAGCTGGTCGCCGCTGACTCGCCAACTTATCCACAATGACCTTGCTGGCACCCCTCGCTTCCGGCGTGCGGCGCAGTTCATACAACATCTGCTTCCAGTGGCGCGCTTCGGCTTCGAAATCGTTGGGGATGGGATAGTCGATGCCGGGCTGAAAGCCGAAACGTTTCTGCAGGCTTTCCGGCAGCGTCCAAGGCTTGGCGCGCCACTCCTGGGGAAGGGGCGCAAGCTCTGGCACCCAGCGGGCGATGAATTCGCCGGTGGGGTCGTTATCTTCTGCTTGCTTGATGGGGTTGTAAACCCGCAGGGCGTTGGTGCCGGTGGCGCCTGCCTGCATCTGCACTTGGGGGTAGTGAATACCGGGTTCGAAGTCGGTAAACAGCTGCGCCAAGTGTAATGCTGGCTCGTACCAGTGCAGCCCCAGGCCAAAGGTGGCGTGGGAGAGCAGCATGGCGCGCATGCGAAAGTTGATCCAGCCGGTGGCGGTCAGGCTGCGCATGCAGGCATCCACCAGCGGCACGCCGGTTTGGCCGCGCTTCCAGGCGATCAGGTGGGGGTGTTCTGGGTCGCGCTCCCGCAGGCCGCGCAGCGCCGGGTGCAGCGTTTGATGCTCGATGCTGGGTTCGCTTTCCAGCTTCTGGATAAAGTGGCAGTGCCAGTAGAGCCGCGAGGTAAAGGCGCGCAGCGAGCGAGCCCAGTCGGTGTCGTCGGCGTGCTTTTGCCGCTGGCGGCGCAGGGATTGCACCACTTCCCGCATGGAGAGCGTGCCCCAGGCCAAGTGCGGGGAGAGCCGTGAACCAAACTCCCAAGCCAGTAACGGTTTAGAGAGCGAGCCGCGATAGCGCCGCCCGCGCTGGGTAATAAAGCTCAGCCACAGCGCGCGCCCTTCACTGCGCCCGCCCCGCTGGCGCTGGGGGCAGGGCGTGGTATCGAATCCCAAGGTGAGCGAGGGCAGTTGGGCTACATCCACGTGATGAAAAGCTTCCCAACCGGGAGCCGCCACCGCTGTTGGCGGGGCGGGGCAGGTAGGGGCGGCCATCAGCGTTTCCCAGTGGCTTTCCCAGCGGGATTGATGCTCCGTGCGGCTGCTCAGCCCGCGAATCACGCCCTGCTGGCGAGCTTCTTGCCAGGGCACGTGGTGGGCGTGGCACCACGCCTGAACGCACTGGTCGCGCTCAAAGCTCCAGGCGTTGCCGGTCTCTTGGTGGGAGTGCAGCACCAGTTCGCCGTAGTGGGCTTTGAGCGCGGCCAGGCATTCCACTATATCGCCCTGCCACAGGCAGAGCGGCAGGCCCAGCGTGTTGAGTGCTTGGGCAAGGTCTACCAGCGAATCGGCGGCAAACTGCCAGTGGCGCAGGGCGCTGTCGGGTGCTTGCCACTGCCCAGGCTCGATGGCAAATAGCGGCAGCACTGGGCCTGCCGCTGCGGCGTTGGCCAGCGGTGCGTGATCGTGAATGCGTAAATCGCGTTTGAACCAAACGACCTGAAGGGGTGCCTGAGCCATTAGCCGTAACGCCTGTTCGTCACTTATCTATTCGTTATGCAGTGATGACGTTACCATCAAGCGATTGTTTGCGTAACCAACTGAGTCACACCCACCCACAGGAGAACCACTATGTATATCGCCATGAACCGTTTTCGGATTGCCCCAGGCCGCGAAGAGGATTTTCTAGAGGTATGGCGCAACCGCGATTCCCACCTGGACGAAGTGCCGGGCTTCAAGCAGTTTCAAATGCTGCAGGGCGAAAGCCAGGAAGACCACACCGTATTTATCTCCCACAGCGTGTGGGAATCCGAAGAGGCCTTCCGCGCTTGGACGAAGTCAGACGCCTTCCGCAAGGCCCACGCCAATGCCAAAGCGCCGGAGGGTATCTACTTAGGGCCGCCTAAGTTTGAAGGGTATGAGGTAGCGCTTACATAGTCCGGACACAGGCGGATTGTTTTATCGCCCAGTCAGAAAAAGGCCAAGCCAACAGAAAGCAGCACGCTATAGAGCAGTGTTGAAACGGCTGTTTTCTTCAGCATGTTGGTCAGAATTTTGCCATCTCGGGTATGGCGTAACATTCTGGCCGCATCAGTGAGCGGCTTGGCCACGAGTAGGCAGCTCCACCCCAGCAGTGGCACTGGCTGCGCCACTAGGTAGATCAAGGTGAGCAGTAGCGCTAACCCGAGCAACGCCCAGTGATACAAAATCGCGCCTTCGCGGCCTAGCCTTACCGCTAGAGTGATCTTGTCGCAGCGTGCATCGCTTTCGATGTCGCGCACGTTGTTCACGTTGAGAACGGCAGTTGCCAGCAGCCCGCACGTCGCGGCTGGAAGAAAGGGCAGCCAGTTTAGCGTGTGGGTATGCAGGTAGTAGGTGCCTAATACCCCGAGCAGCCCGAAAAACATAAAGACTGAAATGTCCCCTAGCCCACGGTAGCCATAAGGGGCGCCCCCTAGCCCAACGGTGTAGGTCACCGCGGCCAATAGAGCAGCGGCGCCTAACAGGATGAAGACGAGAATTTGCCCCCACTGATTCCCAAAAGCGGCGACCAGTAACAGTAGCCCCAATAATGCGGCTACGATTGCCGCGACGACCATGCCGCCGCGCATTGCTTTTGGAGTCAGTAAGCCAGAAGAGACAGCCCTTACCGGGCCGCTACGTTTCTCGTCGTCAGCCCCTGAGGCGGCATCGCCATAGTCGTTGGCTAAATTAGACAGCACCTGAAGGGTGATTGCGGTTAGTAACGCAAGCACCAGCACAGTGGGGTTGAAAGCCTGTGAGTGCGCTGCAAGCCCACTGCCCAGCAGAATAGATGCACACGCCAGTGGTAGCGTTCGCGGGCGTGCGGCTAATACCCAGGCATGGTGCGTGCTGTGCTTAGCGATTTGATCCATTACGTCGATATTCCTATGGGCTTTCGTATGAACTGTTTTATGAACTGTTTTATGAACTACGTCTGTTTAAAAGGCGGTTAGTGGGGCAGTTAACGACCGGTTAGGTAAGTAGCAGCAGCCAGGGTAGGCCTATGACTAACCAAGCCACTAGGAAGATTAGCCCGAAAATTGCCCCAAGGCGCCAGAAGAGCGCACTAGGCAAGTAGCCGCTGCCGTAGTAAACCGGGCTTGGCCCTGTGCCGTAGGGCGTGAGAATGCCCATAAAGCCAAGGGTGGGCAGCAGCAGTAGCACAAACAGCTGCATATCCAGGCCAGCGATGCCTGACGCCGCTGCCAAAATAACCGGTAATAGGGCCGTTACGTGAGCCGTAATACTCGCAAAGAAGTAGTGCAACGCGTAAAACAGCACCACCAGCGCCACCATGGCGACCATCGGGTTAAAGTGACTTACCTGCCCGCCGACCACATTCCCAAACCAGCTCACAAAGCCCACTTGGCTTAGCCCGCCTGCTAGCGCCACCAAGGTGGCAAACCATACAAAGGTATTCCAGGCGGCATGGTTATTAAGAATATCATCCCAGGTGACGATGCCGGTTAGCAGCATGCCGCAGATCACTACCAACCCAACCAGCGAGGCGGAAATAATGCCGCCGCCAAAAATCCACAGCAGCAGGGCCGTTACGACCATTACGACCAAGAGAATCTCGTTGCGGGTGAGCGTGCCTAACTGCTTTAGCTCATCTCTGGCCCAGTCAGAAATTTCATGGCCCGCTTTTACCTCGGGGGCGCATAGCCAGTAGCAGAGCAGCGGCACTAATAACAGCAGCAAAATGCCGACCGGGGCAATCGCCATAAACCACTGCCCCCAATTAATTTGGATGCCGGTTGTGCTTTCGGTTAAGGCAACGGCTAATAAATTGGGGGCCATCGCGGTTAGAAATAGCGAACTGGTAACGCAGGTAGAGGCCAGCGCTGTCCACATCAAAAAGCTACCCATACGCTTCATGCTAGGGTCGTTAGGGTGCGAATCATAAAGCGGTGGCAGGTTGCGAATCACCGGATAAATGGTGCCTGCACTGCGCGCCGTGTTGGAGGGCGTAAAGGGGGCAAGAATGGTATCCGAGATCATTACCGCGTAGCCAAGCGTCAGCGTGCGCTTACCCATAGCGTTGACCAACCAGAGAGAAATACGCCTGCCAAGGCCGGTTTTTTCGTACCCCAAGGCAAACATAAAGGCACCGAAGATCAGCCAGACGGTGGAGTTAGTAAAGCCCGATACCGCCCAGGAAAACGCTTGGTTAGCGGGATTAAAGCCCTCAGCAGCCAGCTGCTCTGGGGAGAACAGTACCCAGCGCGAGAGCAGCGCAATAAGGGTAACGCCTATTAGCCCAATGACCGCACCGGGCAAGGGTTCAAGAATCAAGCCCACCACACAGCCAAGAAAGATAGCGAAGAAGTACCACGCATGGGGCGCGACTCCATCAGGCGTGGGTATTAACGCAACAATAATGGCGATAATAAGCGGAGCGAATAGCTTCCACCGAGGCGTGGAGTGAGTAACACTGTTCATGCTGCCTCTCTTGTCTATTTTCTAGATATTTTTTGCTAGATATTTTTTGATAGGAAAACCAAGCCAAAACATCTCTGTTACGTAGCTCATTAGGAATTGCTAAAAAAATTGCCTTATTAGTTAAGTTATCTAGCTCAAATACTTGGTGTTGTTAGTGATTAGTTTTTCAGTGCTTTCATAAAAAGCATTAAAAACAGTTTTTAAATCTTTATTTTA
>NZ_AHBC01000078.1:0-695 GCF_000236625.2 Halomonas sp. GFAJ-1 | reverse complement strand
AGAAAAAGTTAAATCACCTTTTTGACATGTGTTACACGCAGGCCAGTCCTTGTGAAAAAAACGACATACTTAAAAGAGTAAACTACTATAACAAGTTGAACCATAACTTCGAAATAAACAAAGAACTGCTCGTTCACAATGTTTTAAATTTAAAGAAGACTGGCAGCTGGTTTTACCACTATGACTTAACGATGCAGCTAGCTGCTTTTACGGATAACCTGCTGTTTCACTATACCCCTGGTGACGTACAAACCATTCCTTGCACGCCAACGTTTGTAAAGAGCAGGCCCATATCTCAGAAGAACGAAAACTCAATTTTATTAAAATTAAACACTATCAGGCATTTTAATTTTGTAGATGACCCTTTTGATTACGCTACAAAAAAAGATCAACTAGTTTGGCGTGGGGCTTGTCATCAACCCCATCGCCGCTATTTTATCGAGTATTTCCATGCTCACCCATTATGTAATGTTGGAGACACTAACAGAGATGCTGAACTAGGCAAGAAACCGTTCATGAGCATTCAGGAACAATTGAAATATAAATTTATTTTAAGCATCGAAGGCAATGAGGTAGCCAGTAATTTAAAGTGGATAATGGCATCCAATTCACTTTGCTTTATGGTAAAGCCTAAATTTGAAACCTGGTTTATGGAAGGTTTGCTCATCCCTAACGTCCACTACGTCGAACTAAAA
>NZ_AHBC01000079.1:0-616 GCF_000236625.2 Halomonas sp. GFAJ-1 | reverse complement strand
TCATATGGCTTTACATCCTTAGTCACTAAAGCACCAGCACCAATTACAGCGCCATGACCAACATTAACACCTCTCATAATTGTTACATTACTACCTATCCAAACATCATTACCAATTGTTCCAGCTCTTTTTTGCAAAGGAGGATTAAAACTCTCGGACAACTCTATATATTCTTTATACTCAGAAGCAAAAGAAAAATCATTACCATTATATTGAAATGGATGTGAGGACAGGTATGAAGTCGGATGCAAACCATCTCCAACTCTAAGGTTAGGAGCAATAGAACAAAACCTGCCTATTTTCTTTAACGACCTAACCTCTCCGCCTCGAATATAGGTGTATGCGCCTATATGAATATTAGTAGCTATCTTAGTGCCTAAAATACGGGCAGGAAACTCAATAACAACTTTTTTCTCTTTCGCAATTATTGCTTTAGAAAAACAGTAATCGTATACATTATTGTAATTTACTGACATAGAAAACCTCAAGGCTAAACTAAGAAGTTACTTAACGAGTCGTAGCAAAATTTAAACTTAGAATATTCCTTTTCAGGAACACTCCATTCGCTCCAAGCACTTAGATAACAAAAATCTATCCCAAAAGCCCTAGATGCATC
>NZ_AHBC01000080.1:0-620 GCF_000236625.2 Halomonas sp. GFAJ-1 | reverse complement strand
TTCTTTATGTTGAAGAAATGTAGAAATATCAATGGGTGACGGGAAAACCTTTGCATCTATATTTTCAGCATTTTTTTGGTAATTAGACACAACAACATACTCAACATCAGGCCACCTGAGTAATTTAGGGTGATGTGAGGTTAGCTTTACATGTTTAGGATGAAAAGTATTATAAATATTAATGAGTCTTTCTGGGCGAGGTATTAGATAAGGCCAAAGCTTATTACGCCAGTGGCAGCCTACAAAGACATAAGTGCCTCCCTTAGGGTAGCTACCCTTAGTAAGGAGCGAAATTTTTTGTATGCCGTACTTTTCCATTAATTTAGGGCAGGCGCGAGAGGTGCTCGCCCAAAGTTTTACCTCTACATGCTTTGAAAGCATCTTAGCTAAGTGTAGGGCTTCCTGTTCGCTTCCTCCGTGTTCAGTTTTGAAGCTATTAAAAATATGTATTTTCTTCATATACTTGAAACCAAGTTAAAATAGTTGGGCTCGTGAGGTTGCTTGCTCATTAAGAAATATTTCTGCAGCACTAGATGTGATATTAATAATTCTCGCTGGTGATTTAAAAAAGGTTTTACATAGTTGTTAGCATTCTTAATTATTCTGGCAGCTGCGTCTTC
>NZ_AHBC01000081.1:0-603 GCF_000236625.2 Halomonas sp. GFAJ-1 | reverse complement strand
ACCATCTCCAAATTTATTTAACAATTTTTTCAAAAAGAGATCTTTCATTATTCCAGTCATGCCTTACCGATCTATTTTTACTACTGTTATATTGACTATCTTTTCCGTTACTCTGATCTGTTAATTGGAAACCAAAGATCTGTTTTTTATCAATAGGTCCAATTAAAGTATAAATCCAATACAAGATTTGCAAGCCAGCACTCGCAGGACTATGAAGCTCAGAGACAAGCTTGCTATAGACTTTAAATGGCACTACACCCACTTGATTATAAGTCTCGACAAAATGTTTAAAAGTTTCTACTCCATCATCCATACGACTGAGCCAATTAGCGCCACTAATTATCACAAGATCAAGATCATCTTCTGATCGTGCATCCATATTTAGCATGTTTTTCGGCATACGAACCCACACATTAGTCTTAGAACCATAATCTTTGCAATATGGATGACCAGTGTCATAAGCGTTAAAACGAATCACATAATCATAACTGTCAATTGTAGTCCCTTGTGATTCTCCTATTTCAATAGGAGAATTTCCAACGATACAAAAAGAGTTGGAATTTTCTCTAATATAGTTTTCAAACCCATGAGTAGCTGAAATTA
>NZ_AHBC01000082.1:0-664 GCF_000236625.2 Halomonas sp. GFAJ-1 | reverse complement strand
AGCCAAGTTCATGAAAAGATCGAGACCAATAGCCAAACCAAAATCATAAAGCTCAAAGGAAAAATAATACATTACGCTATTTTTGATATAAAACAGACATTAGACAAGGCACAGCTTTATTCCGAAATATATGCATCTTCTAACAAAAAAGTTAAATACAGCTTCTTTTTTATTATCGTGAAGACTTTTTTTGCGTTCTTCCGATCATATATTTTAAAGCTGGGTATCACTTCTGGCTGGCGTGGCTTTGTTATTTCCTTTGGCGATGCAATCGGCGTTTTCTTCAAATATGCCAAGGTATACCAAAGGTCTGAGGCTAAAAAATGAAAGTGAGCTTAATAGTCACCACGTACAATTGGCCAGAGGCTCTAAAGCTTGTGCTTAAGAGTGCCTTAATGCAAGACTATCAAAACTATGAAATTATCATTGCGGATGATGGCTCCGATGAGAAAACAAAGCGATGCATTGAAGGATTCACTAAATTAAGTAATATTGTTATAAAGCATGCTTGGCATGAGGATATAGGCTTTCGGGCTGCCCAAATACGGAACAAGGCCGTTTCTATATCTGATGGAGAGTACCTTATCTTTCTTGACGGGGACTGTATTCTTCCTCATAGCTTTATCACAGATCATGTTCACCTATCTCAGCCAGGATTTTTCGT
>NZ_AHBC01000083.1:0-1035 GCF_000236625.2 Halomonas sp. GFAJ-1 | reverse complement strand
GGGCTTGGCGGCCTCGTCATCGGGGTTCAAGAAGGCTTCGCGCTCCAGCAGCAGCGCTTCGCGGCGCAGCTCGTTAAAGCTGGTGACGCTCCAAATGTCAGCACCAATGCCCCAGTCGTTGGCCAGAAGCTCGGCGGCCGCTTCGACTTCGCGCAGGATAGTGCCGGAGCCCAGCAGTTGAACGCGACCTTTGTCACCCTGGGTTTCGTTGAGCAGGTACATACCTTTGACGATATCGTCGGCGGGTACGTTTTCCAGTGCGGGGTGCTCGTAGTTTTCGTTCATCACCGTCAGGTAGTAGAAGCAGTTCTCTTTGTCAGTGAACATGCGCTTCAGACCATCCTGAACGATAACCGCCACTTCATGAGCATAGGTCGGGTCGTAGCTGCGGCAGTTGGGGATGGTCGATGCCTGAATCAGGCTGTGACCATCCTGGTGCTGCAGGCCTTCACCGTTGAGCGTGGTGCGCCCGGCAGTGCCACCGACCATAAAGCCACGGGCCTGCAGGTCGCCGGCGGCCCAGGCCAAATCACCAATGCGCTGGAAGCCAAACATCGAGTAGTAGATGTAGAACGGCAGCAGCGTCACGTGGTTGTTGCTGTAGGAGGTCGCCGCAGCGATCCAGGCAGACATGGCGCCCGCTTCAGTAATACCCTCTTCAAGGACCTGACCTTTCTGGTCCTCGCGGTAGTACATGATCTGGCCTTTATCCACCGGCTCATACTTCTGGCCTTCAGCGGTATAAATACCTAACTGACGGAACATGCCTTCCATACCAAAAGTACGCGCTTCATCAGGGATGATCGGCACGACCAGCTTGCCAAGGGCCTTATCCTTCACCAAGCCATTGAGAATCCGCACAAACGCCATGGTGGTGGAGACTTCACGGCCTTTGGAGCCGCCCATTTGCGAGGCAAACGTTTTATCTTCAAGGGCCGGTATTTCCAGCGCGTCAAAATCACTACGGCGGCTTGGCAGGTAGCCATTCAAGCGCTCACGCTGCAGGTGCATGTACTTAAGCTCGGGGGAGTCCTC
>NZ_AHBC01000084.1:0-545 GCF_000236625.2 Halomonas sp. GFAJ-1 | reverse complement strand
CATCACGTGGGCTTGGTAGATCGCCTGAATGGGGCCAAGGCCCATGGAGACGGTGGGGAACTGCCAGTAGTCCGGCATTAGCCACGGGTGCGGGTACGAGGAGAGGCCATCGCCGTCAACTTCGCGGCGGAACTTGTCCATCTGCTCTTCCGACAGGCGCCCTTCCAGGTAGGAGCGCGCATAGATGCCCGGCGCCACGTGCCCCTGGATGTAAATCAGGTCGCCCGCAAAGTCATCCTTAGCGGCGCGGAAAAAGTGGTTAAAGCCAACGTCATAAAGCGTTGCTGATGACATGAAGCTGGCAATGTGGCCACCCAGACCCGGGTTAGCGCGGTTGTTACGAATCACCTGGGCGATGGCGTTGTAGCGAATCAAAGAGCGGATACGACGCTCCATGAACAAATCGCCAGGCATGGGCGCTTCGCGGTGAACCGGAATCGTGTTGCGGTGCGGGGTCGTCACCGAGAAGGGTACCTTCATCCCATCCCGGCGCAGGCGATCCGCCAGGCGGGTCATCAGGTAACGGGCACGATCTTCGCCCTCAC
>NZ_AHBC01000085.1:0-1667 GCF_000236625.2 Halomonas sp. GFAJ-1 | reverse complement strand
GACAACGTCACCTTCAGTGGCCGCGTTGAAACCAACGGCACGATCAACAGCATCGTGATCACCGACGCCCAGGGTGGCAGCATCACCGTTGACGCCGCGGACATCACCGTGGACGGCAACGACGTCACGGTGGCGGGCCAAGACCTGAGCAGCCTGGCCGACGGCGAGCTGACCGTGACCATGACGGTGACCGACGAAGCCGGTAACCAAGGCAGCGTTGACGACACCGCGATCCTCGACACCGTCGCCCCCGGCGATGGCACTGGCGAGAACAACAACATCGCCTTCGACGCCGCCGATGGCCTGATCAACGACGGTGAAAAAGACAACGTCACCTTCAGTGGCCGCGTTGAAACCAACGGCACGATCAACAGCATCGTGATCACCGACGCCCAGGGTGGCAGCATCACCGTTGACGCCGCGGACATCACCGTGGACGGCAACGACGTCACGGTGGCGGGCCAAGACCTGAGCAGCCTGGCCGACGGCGAGCTGACCGTGACCATGACGGTGACCGACGAAGCCGGTAACCAAGGCAGCGTTGACGACACCGCGATCCTCGACACCGTCGCCCCCGGCGATGGCACTGGCGAGAACAACAACATCGCCTTCGACGCCGCCGATGGCCTGATCAACGACGGTGAAAAAGACAACGTCACCTTCAGTGGCCGCGTTGAAACCAACGGCACGATCAACAGCATCGTGATCACCGACGCCCAGGGTGGCAGCATCACCGTTGACGCCGCGGACATCACCGTGGACGGCAACGACGTCACGGTGGCGGGCCAAGACCTGAGCAGCCTGGCCGACGGCGAGCTGACCGTGACCATGACGGTGACCGACGAAGCCGGTAACCAAGGCAGCGTTGACGACACCGCGATCCTCGACACCGTCGCCCCCGGCGATGGCACTGGCGAGAACAACAACATCGCCTTCGACGCCGCCGATGGCCTGATCAACGACGGTGAAAAAGACAACGTCACCTTCAGTGGCCGCGTTGAAACCAACGGCACGATCAACAGCATCGTGATCACCGACGCCCAGGGTGGCAGCATCACCGTTGACGCCGCGGACATCACCGTGGACGGCAACGACGTCACGGTGGCGGGCCAAGACCTGAGCAGCCTGGCCGACGGCGAGCTGACCGTGACCATGACGGTGACCGACGAAGCCGGTAACCAAGGCAGCGTTGACGACACCGCGATCCTCGACACCGTCGCCCCCGGCGATGGCACTGGCGAGAACAACAACATCGCCTTCGACGCCGCCGATGGCCTGATCAACGACGGTGAAAAAGACAACGTCACCTTCAGTGGCCGCGTTGAAACCAACGGCACGATCAACAGCATCGTGATCACCGACGCCCAGGGTGGCAGCATCACCGTTGACGCCGCGGACATCACCGTGGACGGCAACGACGTCACGGTGGCGGGCCAAGACCTGAGCAGCCTGGCCGACGGCGAGCTGACCGTGACCATGACGGTGACCGACGAAGCCGGTAACCAAGGCAGCGTTGACGACACCGCGATCCTCGACACCGTCGCCCCCGGCGATGGCACTGGCGAGAACAACAACATCGCCTTCGACGCCGCCGATGGCCTGATCAACGACGGTGAAAAAGACAACGTCACCTTCAGTGGCCGCGTTGAAACAAACGGCACGATCAA
>NZ_AHBC01000086.1:0-5885 GCF_000236625.2 Halomonas sp. GFAJ-1 | reverse complement strand
CACGTTAGTATGAGGTGTGGCATTTCCTACTCCCGATGCCTCCCTTACGCCTCACCAYTTACCCCTCACGCATAAAAAAATCCCCCAAGGCATCAGCCCTGGGGGATTTTTCTTAATAAGTGCCTGACGATGACCTACTCTCGCATGGGGAGACCCCACACTACCATCGGCGCTAAGCGGTTTCACTGCTGAGTTCGGCAAGGGATCAGGTGGTTCACGCTCGCTATGGTCGTCAGGCGTAACTTTTAATGTACATCATGCTGATGTCGTCGATGACGTGTTTTGTGATCGTCTCTTGTCAGCAAGCGCCTTGGCTTGCTGCTGCGTATCCGGTTCTCGTTACTACTACGACCAGACCCCTTGGGTGTTATAGGGTCAAGCCTCACGGGCCATTAGTACACGTTAGCTCAACGCCTTGCAGCGCTTCCACACCGTGCCTATCAACCAGCTGGTCTCGCTGGGCCCTTTAGGAGGATCAAGTCCTCGGGGATGTCTCATCTTGAAGGGGGCTTCCCGCTTAGATGCTTTCAGCGGTTATCCTGTCCGACCATAGCTACCCGGCAATGCCACTGGCGTGACAACCGGAACACCAGAGGGTCGTCCACTCCGGTCCTCTCGTACTAGGAGCAGCTCTTCTCAAACATCCAACGCCCACGGCAGATAGGGACCGAACTGTCTCACGACGTTCTAAACCCAGCTCGCGTACCACTTTAAATGGCGAACAGCCATACCCTTGGGACCGACTTCAGCCCCAGGATGTGATGAGCCGACATCGAGGTGCCAAACACCGCCGTCGATGTGAACTCTTGGGCGGTATCAGCCTGTTATCCCCGGAGTACCTTTTATCCGTTGAGCGATGGCCCTTCCATACAGAACCACCGGATCACTAGAACCTGCTTTCGCACCTGCTCGACGTGTCTGTCTCGCAGTCAAGCACCCTTATGCTCTTGCACTCACTGCACGATGTCCGACCGTGCTGAGGGTACCTTCGTGCTCCTCCGTTACTCTTTGGGAGGAGACCGCCCCAGTCAAACTACCCACCACACACTGTCCTCGATCCGGATAACGGACCTGAGTGAGAACGCCAATGATGCCAGGCTGGTATTTCAAGGTTGGCTCCACCCGAACTGGCGTCCGGGTTTCAAAGCCTCCCAGCTATCCTACACAGGCAACATCAGCGTCCAGTGTGAAGCTATAGTAAAGGTTCACGGGGTCTTTCCGTCTAGCCGCGGGTACACCGCATCTTCACGGCGATTTCAATTTCACTGAGTCTCGGGTGGAGACAGCGTGGCCATCATTACGCCATTCGTGCAGGTCGGAACTTACCCGACAAGGAATTTCGCTACCTTAGGACCGTTATAGTTACGGCCGCCGTTTACCGGGGCTTCAATCAAGAGCTTCGGCCGAAGCCTAACACCATCATTTAACCTTCCGGCACCGGGCAGGCGTCACACCCTATACGTCCTCTTACGAGTTAGCAGAGTGCTGTGTTTTTACTAAACAGTTGCAGCCACCTGGTATCTTCGACCGGTTCGGGCTTAGAGAGCAAGTCTCATCACCCTACGCCGGCGTGCCTTCTCCCGAAGTTACGGCACCATTTTGCCTAGTTCCTTCACCCGAGTTCTCTCAAGCGCCTTGGGATTCTCACCCTGACCACCTGTGTCGGTTTGGGGTACGGTCGCACATGATCTGAAGCTTAGAGGCTTTTCCTGGAAGCGTGGCATCAGTGACTTCCTGACCGTGGTCAGTTCATCTCGTGTCTCGGCTTTAAGGTGCCGGATTTTCCTAGCACCTCGGCCTACTCACTTTCACCAGGACAACCAACGCCTGGCTCACCTAGCCTTCTCCGTCCCCCCATCGCAATCATGTCCGGTACGGGAATATTGACCCGTTTCCCATCGACTACGCCTTTCGGCCTCGCCTTAGGGGCCGACTCACTCTGCTCCGATTAGCGTCGAACAGAAACCCTTGGTCTTCCGGCGAGGGAGTTTTTCACTCCCTTTATCGTTACTCATGTCAGCATTCGCACTCGTGATACCTCCAGCGAACTTCTCAATTCACCTTCATCGGCTTACACGACGCTCCTCTACCGCGCATTCCTAAGAATGCACCCGTAGCTTCGGTACCTGGTTTAGCCCCGTTACATCTTCCGCGCAGGCCGACTCGACTAGTGAGCTATTACGCTTTCTTTAAAGGATGGCTGCTTCTAAGCCAACCTCCTAGCTGTCTGAGCCTTCCCACATCGTTTCCCACTTAACCAGGATTTGGGGACCTTAGCTGACGGTCTGGGTTGTTTCCCTTTTCACGACGGACGTTAGCACCCGCCGTGTGTCTCCCACGCTCATACTCACCGGTATTCGGAGTTTGCCTCGGGTTGGTAAGTCGGGATGACCCCCTAGCCGAAACAGTGCTCTACCCCCGGCGGTAATACGTGAGGCGCTACCTAAATAGCTTTCGAGGAGAACCAGCTATCTCCGAGCTTGATTAGCCTTTCACTCCGATCCACAAGTCATCCAAATCTTTTTCAACAGATCCTGGTTCGGGCCTCCAGTTGATGTTACTCAACCTTCACCCTGCTCATGGATAGATCGCTCGGTTTCGGGTCTATATCCAGCGACTGTGTCGCCCAGTTAAGACTCGGTTTCCCTACGGCTCCCCTAAACGGTTAACCTCGCCACTGAATATAAGTCGCTGACCCATTATACAAAAGGTACGCAGTCACAGAACAAGTCTGCTCCTACTGCTTGTACGCACACGGTTTCAGGATCTATTTCACTCCCCTCTCCGGGGTTCTTTTCGCCTTTCCCTCACGGTACTGGTTCACTATCGGTCAGCCAGGAGTATTTAGCCTTGGAGGATGGTCCCCCCGTCTTCAGTCAAGGTTTCTCGTGCCCCGACCTACTCGATTTCACATGATCAGATTTTCGACTACGGGGCTATCACCCGCTACGGCCGCGCTTCCCAGCGCGTTCGTCTAATCAGTCACATGCTTAAGGGCTGGTCCCCGTTCGCTCGCCGCTACTAGGGGAATCTCGGTTGATTTCTTTTCCTCAGGGTACTTAGATGTTTCAGTTCCCCTGGTTCGCCTCTTACGCCTATATATTCAGCGTAAGATACTCATCTTATGATGAGTGGGTTTCCCCATTCAGAAATGCCCGGGTCAAAGGTTGTTTGCCACCTCGCCGAGCCTTATCGCAGGCTACCACGTCTTTCATCGCCTCTGGCTGCCTAGGCATCCACCGTGTGCGCTTAATTGCTTGACCCTATAACCCGAAGGAGTCTGGATTTCGCAATAATAACGATTGCCGGATACGCTTGAGACGTATCACAAAACAATTACGTATAAACACTTCTACGAAGCGTTTATGTCAGCATGATATACATTGTTAAAGAGCAGCTGTTCAATGAACAGTGATAAAGCAGTATGTTAAAACAACGTGTTAAAACACAGTGACTTATCAATGGTCACGAAACATTCACAAACGGTCGTTAAGGTACGATAAAACAATATGTACAACACAGTACGTAATGGTGGAGCCAAGCGGGATCGAACCGCTGACCTCCTGCGTGCAAGGCAGGCGCTCTCCCAGCTGAGCTATGGCCCCATTGTTTTTTGCTGACCTTACCTCTTGCCATTAATTTCTGTGAAACAAGGCAAAATGCGACGACGTATAGCCTGCTATACGAGGAGCATTTTAACGCAGTATCGCAGGAATTTGGTGGGTCTGGGCAGACTTGAACTGCCGACCTCACCCTTATCAGGGGTGCGCTCTAACCAACTGAGCTACAGACCCAAGAGGGGATCGTGCTTAAACCGTTTGCTCTATATCTGATCAGGTAATTCATTGTGAGCGCTTACCGCGAGGATGATGCATCGTTTAAGGAGGTGATCCAGCCGCAGGTTCCCCTACGGCTACCTTGTTACGACTTCACCCCAGTCATGAACCACACCGTGGTGATCGCCCTCTTGCGTTAGGCTAACCACTTCTGGTGCAGTCCACTCCCATGGTGTGACGGGCGGTGTGTACAAGGCCCGGGAACGTATTCACCGTGACATTCTGATTCACGATTACTAGCGATTCCGACTTCACGGAGTCGAGTTGCAGACTCCGATCCGGACTGAGACCGGCTTTTCGGGATTAGCGCACTCTCGCGAGTTGGCAACCCTTTGTACCGGCCATTGTAGCACGTGTGTAGCCCTACTCGTAAGGGCCATGATGACTTGACGTCGTCCCCACCTTCCTCCGGTTTGTCACCGGCAGTCTCCTTAGAGTTCCCACCATTACGTGCTGGCAAATAAGGACAAGGGTTGCGCTCGTTACGGGACTTAACCCAACATTTCACAACACGAGCTGACGACAGCCATGCAGCACCTGTCTCTGCGTTCCCGAAGGCACCAAGTGATCTCTCACAAGTTCGCAGGATGTCAAGAGTAGGTAAGGTTCTTCGCGTTGCATCGAATTAAACCACATGCTCCACCGCTTGTGCGGGCCCCCGTCAATTCATTTGAGTTTTAACCTTGCGGCCGTACTCCCCAGGCGGTCGACTTATCGCGTTAACTTCGCCACAAAGTGCGCTAGGCACCCAACGGCTGGTCGACATCGTTTACGGCGTGGACTACCAGGGTATCTAATCCTGTTTGCTACCCACGCTTTCGCACCTCAGTGTCAGTGTCAGTCCAGAAGGCCGCCTTCGCCACTGGTATTCCTCCCGATCTCTACGCATTTCACCGCTACACCGGGAATTCTACCTTCCTCTCCTGCACTCTAGCTTGACAGTTCCGGATGCCGTTCCCAGGTTGAGCCCGGGGCTTTCACAACCGGCTTATCAAGCCACCTACGCGCGCTTTACGCCCAGTAATTCCGATTAACGCTTGCACCCTCCGTATTACCGCGGCTGCTGGCACGGAGTTAGCCGGTGCTTCTTCTGCGAGTGATGTCTTTCCTAGGGGGTATTAACCCCTAGGCGTTCTTCCTCGCTGAAAGTGCTTTACAACCCGAGGGCCTTCTTCACACACGCGGCATGGCTGGATCAGGCTTTCGCCCATTGTCCAATATTCCCCACTGCTGCCTCCCGTAGGAGTTCGGGCCGTGTCTCAGTCCCGATGTGGCTGATCATCCTCTCAGACCAGCTACGGATCGTTGCCTTGGTGAGCCATTACCTCACCAACTAGCTAATCCGACATAGGCTCATCCAATAGCGGGAGCCGGAGCCCCCTTTCTCCCGTAGGACGTATGCGGTATTAGCCTGGGTTTCCCCAGGTTATCCCCCACTATCGGGCAGATTCCTATGCATTACTCACCCGTCCGCCGCTCGTCAGCATCTAGCAAGCTAGATCTGTTACCGCTCGACTTGCATGTGTTAGGCCTGCCGCCAGCGTTCAATCTGAGCCATGATCAAACTCTTCAGTTTAAAATCATTGTGATGCTTACTCGTTGCTTAAGGACTAGCCGAAAGCAACAAAAGCGCATCAAACTTGGCTCAAGGTTCAAACGAATTCATTCAAACTTACGTTTTCATGACCGCTTGCCTTGATATTTGGTGATTTATCACCCTCATCGGCAAGCGCCCACATGAATTACCTGATCAAATTGTTAAAGAGCGTTTCGCTAATAACTGGCTTGCCGTTGAATTGGCTTGCCTCAGCGAGGAAGGCGTATTCTACGCATTTCCTGGTGGTTGTCAACCGCTATTTTCAATGACTGGATTCAGCGAACGAGGCGAGCCATACAACCGCTCTAACCTACTGACAAACCGAAGGTTTTCACCTTCATTCACCGCTGGTAACGCTTGGCGTCCCCGGCAGCGGATGCGTACTTTACGGATTCGCYGCCGTCTTGGCAAGGGCTTTTAGAAAATAAGSWGAAGAAAGTTTCAATACGCTC
>NZ_AHBC01000087.1:0-1693 GCF_000236625.2 Halomonas sp. GFAJ-1 | reverse complement strand
TTAGTGCAGAAAKCCTGGCCTTTGAAGAAGGTGGCGACGACACCGTGTCTGTTAACGCGGGCAACGTCACCTGGATTGGCGGTGTAGGCGATGACTCCTTAACGATCAGCGACGCCGACCAAGAGAGCCAGCACGTACTGATGGGCGACAACGCCCAACTTGGCTGGACCGATGAGGGCGTACTGATTAGCGCAGAAAGCCTGGCCTTTGAAGAAGGTGGCGACGACACCGTGTCGGTTAATGCGGGCAACGTCACCTGGATCGGCGGTGTAGGCGATGACTCCTTAACGATCAGCGACGCCGACCAAGACAGCCAGCACGTACTGATGGGTGATAACGCCCAGCTGGGCTGGACCGATGACGGTGTGCTGGTCAGTGCCGAAAGCTTAGCAACCAACATCGGTGGTAATGATGACGTCTTTGTTAACGCGGGTAACGTCACCTGGATTGGCGGTGTGGGTAATGACACCCTCGAAATCACTGAGGCGGCTCAGGGTAGCGAGCATGTCCTGATGGGCGACAACGCCCAGCTTGGCTGGACGGATGACGGTGTGCTGGTCAGTGCCGAAAGCTTAGCGACTGACATCGGTGGTAATGATGACGTCTTCGTTAACGCGGGCAACGTCACCTGGATTGGCGGTGTAGGCGATGACTCCTTAACGATCAGCGACGCCGACCAAGACAGCCAGCACGTACTGATGGGTGATAACGCTCAGCTTGGCTGGACGGATGAGGGCGTGCTGATTAGCGCAGAAAGCCTGGCCTTTGAAGAAGGTGGCGACGACACCGTGTCGGTTAATGCGGGCAACGTCACCTGGATCGGCGGTGTAGGCAATGACTCCTTAACGATCAGCGACGCCGACCAAGAGAGCCAGCATGTACTGATGGGTGATAACGCCCAGCTTGGCTGGACCGATGAGGGCGTGCTGATTAGTGCAGAAAGCCTGGCCTTTGAAGAAGGTGGCGACGACACCGTGTCGGTTAATGCGGGCAACGTCACCTGGATTGGCGGTGTAGGCGATGACTCCTTAACGATCAGCGACGCCGACCAAGACAGCCAGCACGTACTGATGGGTGATAACGCTCAGCTTGGCTGGACGGATGAGGGCGTGCTGATTAGTGCAGAAAGCCTGGCCTTTGAAGAAGGTGGCGACGACACCGTGTCTGTTAACGCGGGCAACGTCACCTGGATTGGCGGTGTGGGTAATGACACCCTCGAAATCCCTGAGGCGGCTCAGGGTAGCGAGCATGTCCTGATGGGTGATAACGCCCAACTCGGCTGGACGGATGACGGTGTGCTGGTCAGTGCCGAAAGCTTAGCGACTGACATCGGTGGTAATGATGACGTCTTTGTTAACGCGGGTAACGTCACCTGGATCGGCGGTGTGGGTAATGACACCCTCGAAATCACTGAGGCGGCTCAAGGTAGCGAGCATGTCTTGATGGGTGATAACGCTCAGCTTGGCTGGACCGATGACGGTGTGCTGGTCAGTGCCGAAAGCTTAGCAACCAACATCGGTGGTAATGATGACGTCTTTGTTAACGCGGGCAACGTCACCTGGACCGGCGGTGTAGGCGATGACTCCTTAACGATCAGCGACGCCGACCAAGACAGCCAGCACGTACTGATGGGCGACAACGCCCAGCTTGGCTGGACCGATGACGGTGTGCTGGTCAGTGCCGAAAGCTTAGC
>NZ_AHBC01000088.1:0-1367 GCF_000236625.2 Halomonas sp. GFAJ-1 | reverse complement strand
CGAAGCCCTGGACGGCACCACTAGATGTTTTTGAGATSATWACTGAATCGCCCCAGGTTTCGTAGACACCTCCAGGCCTTATACTAAAGGTATCTAGGAGGAACCATGAGCTATCCCCGCTACACTGAAGAATTCAAAATCGAAGCCGTCAAGCAGGTGGTAGAGCGCGGCCATCGCGTGGCCGAGGTCGCTGAGCGGCTAGGCGTGTCAGGTCACAGCCTGTACATCTGGATCAAGCGCTACGATAAGCCGGTAGAACAACGGCAAGAAGATGATGATCTCCAAGCTGAAAACCGTCGTTTGAAGGCCGAGCTCAAACGCGTATCAGAAGAGCGAGACATATTAAAAAAGGCCACCGCGTACTTCGCCAGGGAGTCCGACTGAGGTACGCGTTTATTCAAAATTATGCGAGCCAATATTCGGTACGTCGCTTGTGTCAGATGATGGCAGTGCACCCCAGCGGTTACTACGCATGGTGTAAAAAAGCGCTCTCTAATCGAGCGCGAGAAGATGAGCGCTTGCTGGGATTGATCAAGCACTCCTGGCTTGAAAGCGGCGGTGTATATGGCTATCGCAAGGTCTACCAGGACTTGCGTGAAGCTGGCGAAGCTTGCGGGAAGCACCGTGTGGCGCGTCTTATGAGTAGGGAAGGTTTACGTTCTCAGACAGGCTATCGACGACGCCCTGGCGGCTATGGCGGTGGAAAACCGGCTGTTGTATCCCCTAACCATTTAGACCGTCAGTTTGAAGTAACAGCGCCAAATGTTACTTGGGTGACGGACATCACGTACATCCGCACTTATGAAGGCTGGCTTTACTTAGCGGTAGTTATCGACCTGTTTTCTCGTCAAGTGGTTGGCTGGTCGATGAAGTCTCGCATGACTACGGAGTTGGTACTGGATGCTTTGTTATCAGCAGTCTGGCGACGCAAGCCACAAGGAACGGTGATGGTGCATTCGGATCAAGGAAGCCAGTTTAGCAGTGGAGACTGGCAAAGCTTTCTGAAAGCGAATCACTTGGTAGGCAGCATGAGCCGACGTGGTAACTGTCATGACAACGCCGTTGCTGAAAGCTTCTTTCAACTTCTAAAGCGAGAGCGAATCAAGCGACAGATTTATTCAACACGCGAAGCAGCTAGATGTGACGTGTTCAATTATATTGAAATGTTTTACAACCCAAAGCGCCGACACGGCACAAGTGATAACTTGTCACCGGTTGAGTATGAAAGGCGTTACTTTAAGAGCCTAACGGGTGTCTAGAATATCCGGGGCGATTCAAACCCAGTAAAACGCCGCCATAGAAAGACTGTTTTAGAAAACATAAGTTTAAGCCGTGCCATCCATCTGCTGCTCAAGCGCTTGTCGCAC
>NZ_AHBC01000090.1:0-988 GCF_000236625.2 Halomonas sp. GFAJ-1 | reverse complement strand
GATAGATATCAGCCATCGACTTTCGCACTATKTACTAGGTTTTGTACGAAAAGTTGGCTCGCAAGCAACGGTCGATGCACGCCACGCATACCATCGCCTTAAAGCTACTTGCCAGCTTTTCATAGCGTGTGGCGATCCGGCGACATTCTTTAAGCCAGCTAAAGCAGCGTTCTATCACATTCCGTTGCCGATATTTCGGTTTATCGAACCGTCTAGGTAGCCCAGGCCGGGTTCTTCGGTGCATATTGCGCTGAGCAATCACGGGTTTCATGCCGTGCCTGTCGCAATAATGACGCAGCTCATCGCTGTCGTATCCTTTGTCAGCCACCACATAGCGACTACGTTTGCGAGGACGCCCGACGCCACCTGGTAGATGAATGCTCTCTAATGTCGCAACGAAGTGACGAGAATCTGCCTCTTGACCAGGAGACAGTGTGAACGCCAGTGGCCAGCCATGACGATCACAAACCAAATGAATTTTGGTTGTTAAACCGCCGCGGCTACGGCCGAGCGCGTGGTCTAGCGGTTCTGTTGAACCCCCTTTTTACCGCCTCCAGCGGCAGCGCGTGTGGCTCGCACGGAAGTGGCATCGATCATCCACGTGTCTAGATCCATAAGCCCATCTTCACGTAACTTAAGCTGCAAGCGAGAAAGTACCGCTTCAAAGGTGCCGTCATCACGCCACTTGCGGAACCGGTCATAAACCGTCGACCAAGGACCATATCGCTCGGGTAAATCACGCCATTTAGCACCAGAGCACAGTACCCAGAAGACACCATTGAGCATTTTCCGGTCATCCCGCCTGGGTCTGCCCATGGTTTGAGGAGGAGCCACGATATCTTCGATCTGTGCCCAGCCGTCATCAGAAATCTCGTAACGTCCGACCATTGTTTTCCCCTATGCTGCTTTTGCATAGGTAAAGTTAGCAGATAAGGCTTTTCGTACAAAACCTARACTCCAATCCGATCTGTGGATAAACCACTGAGTG
>NZ_AHBC01000091.1:0-1413 GCF_000236625.2 Halomonas sp. GFAJ-1 | reverse complement strand
CTATCCCTCCCGGCTRGTGACTGCTCCCCACCCTACGTCGCTACGCAACCACGGGTGAGGCTTCCCACGTCTTAGGCCGCAGCCGGTGCGTGACCGGTCTTACACAGGCCTCGATGGGCAGAGACGGACAGCCCTTCCGCCTTTAATTTTAAAATGCCTTGCTGGCGAATAGTGATCGCGGCGTTTACGTCACGGTCAATCGCCTTTGTGCCACAGCTTGGGCAATCCCAGGTGCGGACACTGAGGGGCATTTGTTCGACTTTGTGGCCGCAGCCCGCGCAGGTTTTGGAGCTGGCGAACCATTGGTCGATTCTGACCAGATGTTTGCCTTGCTGCTTCGCCTTATACGCCAGTTTTTCGATCAACCTGCTCCAACTGGCATCGGCAATATGCTTGGCCAGCTTGCGGTTTTTGAGCATGTTTTTCACGCTCAGTGTCTCAACCACCACCGCTTGGTTGTCGTCAATGAGTTGTCGAGACAGTTTGTGCTGGAAGTCAGCACGCACATTCGCCAGCCGCTCGTGCGCCTT
This sequence comes from Halomonas sp. GFAJ-1, assembly GCF_000236625.2. Lineage (NCBI taxonomy): Bacteria > Pseudomonadati > Pseudomonadota > Gammaproteobacteria > Oceanospirillales > Halomonadaceae > Halomonas > Halomonas sp. GFAJ-1. The sequence continues at coordinate 883 of NZ_AHBC01000091.1, read as the reverse complement.
GGCGAGCATTAGCCGCGCTTTCGTACGGCGCTTGCTGCCTTTCTGGCAGCGTGAAAGCGCTTTCTGCTTGCGGCGTAGGTTGGCAGGCGCCAGCTTCAAGAAGCGAGGATTGGCGACCTTGCGGCCAGTGGAGTCGATGGCCAAATGCGTTAAGCCCATATCGACCCCCAGCACCGTCTCCACCGTTTGCAGCGGTGCGGCTGCCTCCACACCATCCTCCACCAGCAGCGAGGCAAAATACTTGCCCGTGGGGGTGCGGGTCAGTGTGATGCTTTTCAGCGTGCCGGCGATCTCTCGATGGATTCGGGCTTTAATCGGCGTAAGCTTGGGGACTTTGATCCAGTCATCACCCGCCTTAACGCTGGTGCAGTGATAGCTCGATTGCTTGCCATGCTTGCGTTTAAAGCGCGGATAGCGGGCTTTAAGCTGGGGGTTAAAGAAGTTCTGGAAGGCGCGATCCAGGTTAATGCACGCCTGTTGCAGTGCGATAGAATCAAACGCTTTGAGCCAGTGGTAGTTGCGAGACTTCTTCGCCACCGCCAACAACGGCTTGAGGTCTTTCTTAGCGCGCAGCTTGGTGCCATGGCGCTTGTACTGCGAGCTGATAATGTGCAGTGCCTTGTTGTACGTAAACCGCACCGCGCCGAATTGCTGATTCAAGAAATCAGCCTGTTCGGGGGTGGGGTAGATGCGTACTTTGGTGGCTGTTAACACAACGGCTTCAACTCGTTGACTGTATGAATGTATAGTGCCAGATAAATACGAAACTACAACCCCTGCAGCGCTAGCGCGCTGCCCGCTTGTATCCCCGCCCTCAATCGGGCGAGGGTTTACGCGGATTTTTGMTAAACGTAMCGGTAWSGCRCAAAATCTGATGAAAAAA
>NZ_AHBC01000092.1:0-1440 GCF_000236625.2 Halomonas sp. GFAJ-1 | reverse complement strand
TAATAGAAACTGCACAATACAGAACAGCAGGAAAGGGCGCGCTTGAACGTGGGCTGAACCGCCCCGGCTTTACCGGAGACTCCATATCTTGAGAGGATGGAGTTATGAACTCACCAAAACGATATTCCCCAGAAGTCCGGGAGCGAGCTGTTCGATTAGTCCTTGAACAGCAAGGCGAATACCCGTCCAAGTGGGCGGCGATCTGCTCCATTGCCAGCAAGTTTGGCTGTACACCAGAGACCTTAAGAGCCTGGTGCAAACGCTCAGAACTCATGCAGGAAGATAGCTCGGTTAACCTGCCTGAAAATGAACGACTCAAGCAGCTAGAGCGTGAAAACGTCGAATTGAAGCGCGCCAATGAAATTCTCCGTAAGGCGGCTGCTTTTTTCGCCCAGGCGGAGCTCGACCGCAAACCCAACTGATGGTGTCATTTATCGACGAGCATCGTGCTCAGTTCGGGGTCGAGTCGATTTGTAGCCAGCTGCCAATCGCCCCATCGACGTATTACCACCACAAGGCACTTGAGACCGATCCTGAGCGGCGGGCAGATCGATATCGGCAGGATGCGCTTCTTACCGCTGAGATTCAGCGAGTGTGGGAAGAAAATTTCTGCGTCTACGGTGCTCGTAAGGTCTGGCGGCAACTCCGCCGTGAGGGCGTTAATATTGCTCGCTGCACCGTAGAACGACTCATGCGACGCCTGGGAATTCGCGGCGTAGTGCGAGGCCAACGCCCTTTCACGACGATCAGTGATCCCGGCCAGAAACGAGCACCTGATTTAGTGAAACGCGACTTTACGGCCATGCGTCCTAATCAGCTTTGGGTGGCCGATTTTACGTATGTCGCTACCTGGTCTGGCTTCGTTTACGTTGCTTTCGTTATCGATGTTTATGCACGCTGTATCGTGGGTTGGCGTGTAGCGACGTCGATGAAAACGGCACTGGTGCTGGACGCTCTGGAGCAAGCTCTGTGGGCACGAAAACACAGACAAGGGTTGATCCACCATAGTGATAGGGGAAGCCAATATCTCTCGATCCGCTACACCGAGCGTATGGCTGACGAGGGTATCAATGCCTCAGTCGGCACCACCGGCGACTCCTACGACAATGCGCTGGCCGAGACCATAATCGGCTTGTTCAAAACGGAGGTGATCCATCATCGTGGCCCATGGAGAGGGCTGGGTGCCGTTGAGTATGCCACGCTGGAGTGGGTTGACTGGTTCAACAATCGCCGACTACTGGAACCCATCGGAAACGTTCCACCAGCAGAACGAGAAAGGACGTATTATCGTCAACTGGAGGAGTCGGGTGAAGCTGCCTGACTCAAACAAACCGGTCTCCGGAATAACCGGGGCGGTTCAGTGTTGCGTGCTGTTTGGTACGGGGGCTAGATAGCGAGGCATTGCAGCGAGAGGTGCTTGCGGGTAGCTGCGCGAATTGC
>NZ_AHBC01000093.1:0-925 GCF_000236625.2 Halomonas sp. GFAJ-1 | reverse complement strand
GGCTTGAGGCTAAGCGGTTGAAATTGGAACTGGGACTTGCAGATGATTTAAACAAGATGCAGAGGGGGTTGTATGGTGAGTGAAAAAAGCCTTACTAATGTTCTTGAATGGTGTGTCAGGTCTTTAACGCCAGGAGGAGTTTTTTTTAAAACCGAAAAGAATGAAGAGGTTAGCTTAAAGAGCTGTTTGGAATTGATGCTTAAAAATTTAAATTACCTGAATGAAAATGATGGTTACGAAGATTGGGAGTGGCTTAAGAGTAGTTTCAAGGACAAAATTGAGCTTAGTGTTTCAAATAACATGGATCAACAGTATGCAAATTGGGAGGAGGTCTTAGACTTTTGTTTGATTTTTGTTTTTGAAATACATTACATAACTGGTAATGATGAACTAGAGTCTTTGTTAGACAAGCTTTTGAGTGCCAGAGAATACTATTTAAAGAATTGCAAAAATAAAAAGTCGGTTGACTATTTTGATAAGTATAATAGTGGTGTAAGAAAAAGTTTAGATCTTTATAGAAAGGCTCAAGCATCGGAGTCAATAATTAATAATGAAATAAGCAAGAGATTAAAAGAGCATAAAGATAAAGAGGAAGAGTTAAGTTATCATCTTGATTATTTGAAGAAAAACTTGTCAGCGCTGAAAGGGGAAGCTAGCTTTTTATCCTCGTCAAAAGTATTTAATAAGATGGAGGGTAATGCTAGGGCTAAAGAAAATAAAGCATTATGGGCTTCTTTTGCTTTTGCCATGATAACTATTTCTTATCTTTTATTGATTGCAATTTATTTGATTGATAATGATAGCTTCTCCTTTTCATTAACCGCTGATAGTGCTCCGGGTAGGTTAATGTTTTGGGAGGAGGTTAGGCTGTTAGATATTAAGCTGCTTATGATTTCATCGACCTTTGTTTTTTTGGGAATCTATT
>NZ_AHBC01000094.1:0-905 GCF_000236625.2 Halomonas sp. GFAJ-1 | reverse complement strand
GTTATAAAGCATGCTTGGCATGAGGATATAGGCTTTCGGGCTGCCCAAATACGGAACAAGGCCGTTTCTATATCTGATGGAGAGTACCTTATCTTTCTTGACGGGGACTGTATTCTTCCTCATAGCTTTATCACAGATCATGTTCACCTATCTCAGCCAGGATTTTTCGTACCGGGCTCAAGGTTAAAGCTTTCTGAAAATTACACTTACCAATTAATTAATAATGGTGTACCACATCAATTCCAACGTAATGAAATTGTTAAGCTATGGCTTAAAAGAAAAATAAAGAGAGTCCACCCTATTTTCAGAATGCCAGCCAACTCCTCATTTCGTTTTAAACGAAAAAATAAATGGCAAGGAGCTGTTACGTGTAATCTTTCATTATGGCGAAAAGATTTCTTCGACATAAATGGCTTTAATAATGACTTTATAGGCTGGGGCCTAGAAGATAGTGACTTAGTTATAAGGCTAATGAACAACAATATTTATAGAAAAGATGGCAAGTTTTACAGTTATGTCATGCACCTTCATCATAAAGAAGCTTCACGCCTTAATGAAAGTGAAAACTATGCAAAATTTAAGCTCTCTTTAGAGAAGGGAACAACATTCTGCACATTCGGTGTAAATGATATGGCAAAGGAAAGCAATGAACTTATCTAGCCGCTTGCAAAAAACCAACAAAAACCTAGAGAAAGCAAGGCGCTACTTCAAGTATGCGGCATTAAAAATTACATCTAAAAATCATCAAAAGAAAAAGTTAAATCACCTTTTTGACATGTGTTACACGCAGGCCAGTCCTTGTGAAAAAAACGACATACTTAAAAGAGTAAACTACTATAACAAGTTGAACCATAACTTCGAAATAAACAAAGAACTGCTCGTTCACAATGTTTTAAATTTAAAGA
>NZ_AHBC01000095.1:0-847 GCF_000236625.2 Halomonas sp. GFAJ-1 | reverse complement strand
GAGAAAGCTTGGGTGTTATTAATTGAGGCATGAGTCTCCCACACTGTTTATGTTAACTAGCCATTTAAGTTCTATGTAACTCATCAAACTACCCAGGCGTTGAAAATTTTATCAAGCTCACTTTTATCTAGTATAAAACTCTACTTGCTTCAACATATTTTCTTCTCCGTACATATTTTGAGTTGTTTTAACTGCATTTCTACCTATAAACTCTCTAAGATGCTGATCGTTAATAAGCATTTCTAACAACTTCTTAGCCTCTTCAGTAGTATCAAAAAGAAAACCATTTTTTCCATGCTCAATCCAATCTACGTATCCACCCTTTCTTTCAACTACGATAGGTAAACCAGCTGCCATTGCTTCAAAAACAACGCGACCAAATGTTTCAATATGTTCGCCAGTGCGATAGTAGAAAATATCTATGTGATGGTAAAAATCATTTGATTTTAAAGTACCGGTGTTAAATATTTCTATATTCTCAGTGTTTGAAAGTTCATTCTTTAAACAAGAGGCTCCCTGGAGGATGATTTTAACGTTTGACTTGGCTAAGCTTTTATAAATATCTACGTCTGAAATGTTGTGTTTGCCCGGATCATCTCTACTCATTCTGCCAACAACAATCATTTTTTGATCGTTCAAATCTCTTTCTTTATGTTGAAGAAATGTAGAAATATCAATGGGTGACGGGAAAACCTTTGCATCTATATTTTCAGCATTTTTTTGGTAATTAGACACAACAACATACTCAACATCAGGCCACCTGAGTAATTTAGGGTGATGTGAGGTTAGCTTTACATGTTTAGGATGAAAAGTATTATAAATATTAATGAGTCTTTCTGGGCGAGGT
>NZ_AHBC01000096.1:0-1403 GCF_000236625.2 Halomonas sp. GFAJ-1 | reverse complement strand
TGTGAGGCCATACCGTTCGTCATCAGGAAATTGCGCTGTGATGAGATRGCATTGATCTTGCCCAGTAACAGTGGACACCTCAAGAATGTAATACGCTACGATGAGGTGAACAATGGCAAGATCGACGACATCAATGAAGAAAAAATCCTATACCCGTTATTCAGATGCCTATCGGCAAGAAGCGTTAGCGCTTGCTGATCGCATAGGCGTCGCTGCAGCAGCTCGTGAACTGGGCACGGCTGCGGCGGTAATCCCCCCATTTATAACCGGGGCGATAAGTAGAGTTGGTTAGGCAGCCATAGTCACTTTCTGTTTGGGTGTTATCCCACCCAATGCCATGTTCGGTCGCTCGTGGTTGTACGTCCAGAGCCAGCGTGTGGCAAAATCCTGTACTTCAGCGATTGAGTCGAACAGATAATGGCTCAACCAATCATAACGGACTGTTCGATTGTAGCGTTCAATGTAGGCATTCTGCTGTGGTTTGCCAGGTTGAATGTACAGCAGCTCAATGCCGTTTTGCTTCGCCCAGCGGGTTAGTTTGCCACTGATGTATTCCGGGCCGTTGTCGCATCGAATGGCCTTAGGCCGGCCACGCCATTCGATCAACTGGTTTAAGGAGCGTATCACGCGCTCTGCTGGCAGTGAGAAGTCAGCATCAATGATCAGGCCTTCCCGGTTGTAATCATCGATCACGTTGAACAACCGATACGTTCGGCCATCGGCCAACTGATCATGCATGAAGTCCATCGACCAGCAGTCGTTTAAAGCAGTGGGTACGACCAATGGCGCTGGCTTTTCACGCACCAGTCGCTTTTTCGGCTTGATGCGTAAGTTCAGCTCCAATGCCCGGTAAATTCGGTAGACACGCTTATGGTTCCAGCGAAAGCCTTTCACGTTGCGCAGATACAAGTAACACAGCCCAAAGCCCCAGTTACGCTGATTGTGGGTCAGGCGCACTAGCCAGTCAGCGATAACAGCGTTCTCATGGCTAAGCTTCGCCTGATAGCGGTAACAGGTTTCACTGATCCCGAAAACCTGACAGGCCAGCCGAATACTACAGCAGCCGGCCTCAACGACATTCTTTGCCATCTCGCGGCGTTGAGATGGCTTTACCACTTTCCCTCGAGGGCTTCCTGGCGCAGCTCTGCCTTCAACCGCTCTTCGGCATACATCTTCTTGAGGCGCTGGTTCTCGTCTTCCAACTCCTTGAGGCGCTTCATCATGGACGTGTCCATACCACCGTACTTGGAGCGCCATTTATAAAATGAGGCGCTGCTCATGCCGTGCTCGCGACATAGTTCGGGGACAGGCACACCAGACTCAGCCTGCTTCAAAATCGCCATAATCTGGCTGTCAGTAAAACGTGATTTGCGCRTGTGAAATCTCCTGTTTTTTCAGGTTAC
>NZ_AHBC01000098.1:0-628 GCF_000236625.2 Halomonas sp. GFAJ-1 | reverse complement strand
GMCCATTTGCGAGGCAAACGTTTTATCTTCAAGGGCCGGTATTTCCAGCGCGTCAAAATCACTACGGCGGCTTGGCAGGTAGCCATTCAAGCGCTCACGCTGCAGGTGCATGTACTTAAGCTCGGGGGAGTCCTCTTCCGGCTTGTAGTAGGGCACGTCTTTAAGCTGTTCATCGGTGAGCGGAATGCCAAAGCGATCGCGGAATTTACGCAGCGCCTCGTACTCCATACTTTTAACCTGGTGCGCTTCGTTGGCTGCTTCGCCATCGCCGCTGCCCATACCGTAGCCTTTAACGGTGTGCGCCAGAATGACCGTGGGTTTGCCGTTGGTCTGGTTAACCGCTTCATGGTAGGCCGCGTAGACCTTGAACGGGTCGTGGCCACCACGGTTGAGCTTCCAGATATCCTCATCGGAGAGGTCTTTGACCATTTCTTCGGTTTCGGGGTACTTGCCGAAGAAGTGTTCACGGGTGTAGGAGCCGCCGTTGGCCTTGTAGTTCTGGTACTCGCCGTCGACCGCTTCGTCCATGCGTTTTTGCAGGACGCCCTTTTTGTCCTTCTCGAACAGCGGGTCCCAGTGACGGCCCCAGACCACCTTGATCACGTTCCAACCGGCGCCGCGGAACACG
>NZ_AHBC01000099.1:0-601 GCF_000236625.2 Halomonas sp. GFAJ-1 | reverse complement strand
TTTCCCCGTAACATTTCCGCGAATCTTAGCGAAAGGATTATGCTGAAAATTGAAAACACTACCCTCACCAAGATCTAGCAAAGCAGAACCAGAAGAACTAGATTTTGTTTTAAATTCGTGACTTGAAAAACCAAAGCCACTCACTTTCTTAAACAAAGAAACAAAAAAAATCTTAAAATTAATCATTTTATCAACTTAACCCTCCCATTAAAATAAAGGTACTTATCTCTATTGGCCAGACTCATCAAATTCTTCTCTTTTCTATTCTCGATTTCATCTAAAGCTTTTTCTGGAGAAGCAAAGTCCAGACCAGAAAGTGATGGCAACGAGTAATCCCACCACTTTGATTTTAAAAGCCTGTCAATCACTTCCTCAGAGAAACGGAACTTTATAGTTTTGGATGGTACACCCCCAACAATTTCATATGGCTTTACATCCTTAGTCACTAAAGCACCAGCACCAATTACAGCGCCATGACCAACATTAACACCTCTCATAATTGTTACATTACTACCTATCCAAACATCATTACCAATTGTTCCAGCTCTTTTTTGCAAAGGAGGATTAAAACTCTCGGACAACTCTATATATTCTTTATACT
>NZ_AHBC01000100.1:0-690 GCF_000236625.2 Halomonas sp. GFAJ-1 | reverse complement strand
GAGGGCGATCACCACGGTGTGGTTCATGACTGGGGTGAAGTCGTAACAAGGTAGCCGTAGGGGAACCTGCGGCTGGATCACCTCCTTAAACGATGCATCACTCCTCGCGGTAAGCGCTCACAATGAATTACCTGATCAGAATGCTGTTGATGAGCAGTGATAAACGCTCTTTCACCTTAAAAAAGAAGAAAAGACCTTTCTTTTAGACCTTTCTTTTTCGTTTAACGTTGAAAACACGACCCGTTTATCACTGCTTATAGCAGTCGCTCTTTAACAATGTATATCATGCTGACATAAACGCTTCGTAGAAGTGTTTATACGTAATTGTTTTGTGATACGTCTCAAGCGTATCCGGCAATCGTTATTATTGCGAACCCCAGACTCCTTCGGGTTATAGGGTCAAGCAATTAAGCGCACACGGTGGATGCCTAGGCAGCCAGAGGCGATGAAAGACGTGGTAGCCTGCGATAAGGCTCGGCGAGGTGGCAAACAACCTGTGACCCGGGCATTTCTGAATGGGGAAACCCACTCATCATAAGATGAGTATCTTACGCYKATATATWSAGCGTAAGATACTCATCWTAWGATGAGTATCTTACGCTGAATATATAGGCGTAAGAGGCGAACCAGGGGAACTGAAACATCTAAGTACCCTGAGGAAAAGAAATCAACCGAGATTCCCCTAGTAGC
>NZ_AHBC01000101.1:0-961 GCF_000236625.2 Halomonas sp. GFAJ-1 | reverse complement strand
GGCGTTATCACCCATCAGTACATGCTGGCTCTCTTGGTCGGCGTCGCTGATCGTTAAGGAGTCATTGCCTACACCGCCGATCCAGGTGACGTTGCCCGCATTAACCGACACGGTGTCGTCGCCACCTTCTTCAAAGGCCAGGCTTTCTGCGCTAATCAGTACGCCCTCATCGGTCCAGCCAAGCTGGGCGTTGTCGCCCATCAGTACGTGCTGGCTCTCTTGGTCGGCGTCGCTGATCGTTAAGGAGTCATCGCCTACACCGCCAATCCAAGTGACGTTGCCCGCGTTAACAAAGACGTCATCATTACCACCGATGTCGGTTGCTAAGCTTTCGGCACTGACCAGCACACCGTCATCCGTCCAGCCAAGCTGAGCGTTGTCGCCCATCAGTACGTGCTGGCTGTCTTCGTCGGCGTCGCTGATCGTTAAGGAGTCATCGCCTACACCGCCGATCCAGGTGACGTTGCCCGCATTAACCGACACGGTGTCGTCGCCACCTTCTTCAAAGGCCAGGCTTTCTGCGCTAATCAGCACGCCCTCATCCGTCCAGCCAAGCTGAGCGTTATCACCCATCAAGACATGCTCGCTACCTTGAGCCGCCTCAGTGATTTCGAGGGTGTCATTACCCACACCGCCAATCCAGGTGACGTTGCCCGCGTTAACGAAGACGTCATCATTACCACCGATGTCAGTCGCTAAGCTTTCGGCACTGACCAGCACACCGTCATCCGTCCAGCCCAGCTGGGCGTTATCACCCATCAGGACATGCTGGCTCTCTTGGTCGGCGTCAGTGATCGTTAAGGAGTCATCGCCTACACCGCCGATCCAGGTGACGTTGCCCGCATTAACCGACACGGTGTCGTCGCCACCTTCTTCAAAGGCCAGGCTTTCTGCGCTAATCAGTACGCCCTCATCGGTCCAGCCAAGTTGTGCGTTGTCGCCCATCAGTACGTGCTGGCTC
>NZ_AHBC01000102.1:0-866 GCF_000236625.2 Halomonas sp. GFAJ-1 | reverse complement strand
CGGTTTTTGAGCATGTTTTTCACGCTCAGTGTCTCGACCACCACCGCTTGGTTGTCGTCAATGAGTTGTCGAGACAGTTTGTGCTGGAAGTCAGCACGCACATTCGCCAGCCGCTCGTGCGCCTTGGCGAGCATTAGCCGCGCTTTCGTACGGCGCTTGCTACCTTTCTGGCAGCGTGAAAGCGCTTTCTGCTTGCGGCGTAGGTTGGCAGACGCCAGCTTCAAGAAGCGAGGATTGGCGACCTTGCGGCCAGTGGAGTCGATGGCCAGATGCGTTAAGCCCATATCGACCCCCAGCACCGTCTCCACCGTTTGCAGAGGTGCGGTTGCCTCCACACCATCCTCCACCAGCAGCGAGGCAAAATACTTGCCTGTGGGGGTGCGGGTCAGTGTGATGCTTTTTAGCGTGCCGGCGATCTCTCGATGGATTCGGGCTTTAATCGGCGTAAGCTTGGGGACTTTGATCCAGTCATTACCCGCCTTAACGCTGGTGCAGTGATAGCTCGATTGCTTGCCATGCTTGCGTTTAAAACGCGGATAGCGGGCTTTAAGCTGGGGGTTAAAGAAGTTCTGGAAGGCGCGATCCAGGTTAATGCACGCCTGTTGCAGTGCGATAGAATCAAATGCTTTGAGCCAGTGGTAGTTGCGAGACTTCTTCGCCACCGCCAACAACGGCTTGAGGTCTTTCTTAGCGCGCAGCTTGGTGCCATGGCGCTTGTACTGCGAACTGATAATGTGCAGTGCCTTGTTGTACGTAAACCGCACCGCCCCGAATTGCTGATTCAAGAAATCAGCCTGTTCGGGGGTGGGGTAGATGCGTACTTTGGTGGCTGTTAACACAACGGCTTCAACTCGTTGACTGTATGA
>NZ_AHBC01000103.1:0-770 GCF_000236625.2 Halomonas sp. GFAJ-1 | reverse complement strand
ATGTCCTGATGGGCGACAACACCCAGCTTGGCTGGACGGATGACGGTGTGCTGGTCAGTGCCGAAAGCTTAGCGACTGACATCGGTGGTAATGATGACGTCTTCGTTAACGCGGGCAACGTCACCTGGGTTGGCGGTGTAGGCGATGACTCCTTAACGATCAGCGACGCCGGCCAAGAGAGCCAGCACGTACTGATGGGCGACAACGCCCAACTTGGCTGGACCGATGAGGGCGTACTGATTAGCGCAGAAAGCCTGGCCTTTGAAGAAGGTGGCGACGACACCGTGTCGGTTAATGCGGGCAACGTCACCTGGATCGGCGGTGTAGGCGATGACTCCTTAACGATCAGCGACGCCGACGAAGACAGCCAGCACGTACTGATGGGCGACAACGCCCAGCTTGGCTGGACGGATGACGGTGTGCTGGTCAGTGCCGAAAGCTTAGCAACCGACATCGGTGGTAATGATGACGTCTTTGTTAACGCGGGTAACGTCACCTGGATTGGCGGTGTGGGTAATGACACCCTCGAAATCACTGAGGCGGCTCAGGGTAGCGAGCATGTCCTGATGGGCGACAACGCCCAGCTTGGCTGGACGGATGGCGGTGTGCTGGTCAGTGCCGAAAGCTTAGCGACTGACATCGGTGGTAATGATGACGTCTTCGTTAACGCGGGCAACGTCACCTGGATTGGCGGTGTAGGCGATGACTCCTTAACGATCAGCGACGCCGACCAAGACAGCCAGCACGTACTGATGGGTGATAACGCTCAG